>NZ_KV817276.1:0-2009 GCF_001814605.1 Corynebacterium sp. HMSC074C01
TCGACAAGTTCCGCGTCGTCGCGCTTAACCAGGACGGCAAGATTGGCTACGCCGACGGTAAGGCCGGCGCCCTGGGCGTTGTCACCGAAACCGGTCGCCTGGAGGCGAAGGAACCGGGAGCGAAGAACATCGCTGTCCACTACGGTACCGCTGCCGTGAAGGTGGAGACCAACGGTGAGATTAAGGCCGGTGCTGCGGTGTACGCCGCCGCTGACGGCAAGGTATCCGCCACCGGCACCGTCAAGATTGGTGTGGCAATCCGCCCCACTGCTGACGGTAAGACCCTGACCATTCTTAATGGCCTGCCGACCGCGGGCCCTGATGCGGCCTAGAAGGAGCACCCATAATGGCTACGAATAATTCCTACTTTGACGCCCTCGAGGTGCTGCCGGTCGAGGACATCCTGACCTCCTCCGAACTTCTTGAGGCTGCAGCCTCCGAGCTGCTCATTGGCACGCAGGCATACGACCTGCTCTTCAACGCACACAACGTTGACCACCTCACCATCGGCTACAACATTGATGTGGCGCCGGGCCTGGACGAGGCCGTGCAGACCGTGCCGGAGTTCGGTGAGATTCCGGTTGGTGACCCGGATGCTGGCGAGCGTAAGTACGCTGACCTGACGAAGAAGGCTATCGGTCTTCGTATCTCCAAGGAGCAGCGCGACTACGGTACCGGTGCTGATATTCAGCGCGAACTCGTTGGCCGCGTGGCTGAGATTCGCCGAGGCAACTCCGCTGATGCGATGGCCGCCCTTGAGGAGGCTGGTATCGAGGAGCTGCCGGTGGCGAAGAAGTGGAACACCGCTGACGCGCAGGCAGTGGATGACCTGTGGGCTGCTGATGACCTCCTCGCCGGTGCGAAGGACACTCGCGGCAACCTGTTCAACTACTCCGCTGGCTACGTGTGGGCGAACCGCAAGACGCTGAACGCCCTGAAGCGCAATAAGCAGACCTCCAGCTTCTACATTGGTGACATGGCGCACGCGAACCCGCTGTTTACTGGTATTGGGGAGCAGCCGCTGGTGGCTGAGCAGTTCAAGCTGGTGGCCGACCAGGCACTGCCGGACGGTGTGGCTTACGTTTTCGCTGACTCTGAGTACGGCACCGTGGGTACGCGCTTCCAGACCGGTGACCCGATTTTCACCCCGTTCTACGAGGAGCATGGCCAGTCTGGTCATGGCGGTTCCACCATGTCGTGGCGCTCTGACTATGCGCACTGGCGTGCCCTTGCGGTGCGGGCTCCGAAGGCTGCGGTGAAGCTCACCGGCGCCATTTAAGCGGGGCGATAAGTATGCCGCAGATTGTGTTGAAGAAGGCGGCGTTCTATCCGCTGGATTCACGGGTGGTGCACCCGTCTGGCACGGTTCTTGAGGTGACTGAGGAGGATGCATCGGTGCTGCGTGAGCGTGGTGTCGTCGCCGATGATGAGGTCGTCGATGAGAAGCCGGAGCCGGTGGTTGAGGCTCCCGAGCCGGAGCCTGTGGAGGAGCCGGAGACCACCCCAGCAGGTGGGTATCCGCCGCTGCCGAAGCGCACCGAACCGGTAGCCCGCTGGAAAGAGTATGCCCGCACCAATGGCATCAAGCTGACGGGTTTGACGCGGCGTAACGAAATCATGGGCTACATCATCAAGGTTGTTAACGCCTAGTAGAAAGGGGGTGCTATGCCCATGGAGGTCACTGTTGATGACATCCTGTCGGTATTCCCCCGGCCACTAACCGAGGATGAGAAGAAACGCGCCGAGGGGCTTATCGCCCAGGCGCTGGAGCTCATCGTCATGGAGTTCGCCCGCCGAGGCCGTGACCTCACATCCGAAATTGAGGCCGAGCCGTGGCGTGCTGTTGCTGTGAAGCAGGCGGTGCGCATCATGGTGTCCCAGGCGGTACTCATCGGCGACAACGTTGGCCGTGCATCAGCGTCGTCGACAACGGGCCCGCAGTCCGATTCAGTGTCCTACTCGCAAGGAGTAGGCATTCATTGGGGTGGTGTGGGCCTTGATGATGCCAT
>NZ_KV817277.1:0-5991 GCF_001814605.1 Corynebacterium sp. HMSC074C01
TTCATTGGGGTGGTGTGGGCCTTGATGATGCCATCCTCGACCTGTTGGGGTTGGGTGTGCGTGCTGTCCCTCTGGGGCGCGGTGGCCGGGTGATTCCCTTTGGTCATCGTTGGCCACGTTGTGGGGCTGAATTCAGCGAGCGGGGGTGGTGCTAATGGCATGGCGCCCAGATGAATTTGGCGAGCCCATCACTATTAAGGGTGGTCTGGTTGGTCGTGACCATCGTGGTCGTCCGCAGTACGCGCCGGGCAGGGTAGTGGAGCACTGTGTGGTGTCCCCAGCCGGTGACCAGGTGGTGAGCGGTGATGGTTTCGCGCATGGTGACATTACGAAGCTTCAGGTGCTCGCCCCTCCCGGTACTCACGTGGAGGATGGTGACACCGTCGTGATTCGTGGTGAGGATTACACGGTGCAGCAGCGGCAGTCTTTCGACTACAGCGTTGGTCGGCGCCCTGTGGTGTCGTGGCATCAGCCGAAGGTGATCTTCATTGTGGAGCGAGGGGAGGTGTCAGACGGTGTCGCTTAACTACCACCAGTTGTTTAAGCAGATGGCGGCTACACCGCAGGTGAAGGCTGCGTCTCGTAAGAAGGCGGAGCAGGTGAAGCGGTTCATTGAGATTCGCTGGCCCGAGGTCAATGAGCTATCCGAGCGTGACCGTGCCTTCCTCCACGATGACCGTGGCGAGGTCGTGAAAATTACCGAAGCCACCCGTGGTACCAACCGCCCTACTCATGTGGTGACGGTGCGTCATCCTGGTGCGGTGGCGAAGCAGGCGAAGGACAGCTTCGTGACGAAGGCGGTGAAGGATGCTTCCTGAGTTTGGCCTCACTCCCGACCCTGTCGCCATTGTCCACAAGCACGTTCTGAAGCTGTTTCCTGAAGCGGACCAGGACATGGTGCACCTGCATTTCTTGCCAGATGGCTATAACTGCCACAACGACGGCGTGGGCGTGGTCGTCTCTAGCGATGTGGCGCAGGTGGATGAGTCGGCGCACTCGCGAGACCTCGTGAAGGTCAGTGTGTATGGGCCTGACCATGACCAGGTGCGCCGCCTCGGCAGGAACCTGTACACCGCCCTAACCCAAGGAATGACGGGGGTTGGGCTGGGTGTTTCCCGGTCCGCTTCTACGTTCTTCGGGTCGGGGCCTTCCTATCAGCCAACCGGGTTTGTGTCGACGATGAGTTTGTCGGTCGGTATCGCCAAGCTTTTCTTCCAGCCGTCGACGTAAACCCACCAACTAACCAACTTTTCCTTTTTGGCCACCCTGCGGGGTGGCTTTTTCTATGTCCTTTTGAAAGGGGATAAACAATGTCCAAGCTTCGTAGCGTTGGCCTTGACCTGCGCGTCCTTGAAGACCGCGAGGTCCTGGTCAACTTCTCTGATGACCCGACGATTGATAAGAAGACCGGCGCTTTCGTCGGTGAGTGGGAATCTCTTGGCCTGGAGCCGACCGACTCCCAGCATGGCCACACCCGCGAGGTGTCCTCCAACACCACCAACCTGACTGGTGGCCAGTCGTCCACTTCTTACACTGCTGGTGCTATCACCGGCGCGGTGGACGGTATTGCTGGCTCCCCGGTGATGCGCTACATCGAAAACCCGGGTGCTGTGGTGCAGGAGGGCACTACCTACGGCAAGCACTCCGACGAAGTTGCCAAGGGTTACGTCGCTTTCGTGCACAAGTTCACCTCTGGTCTGGTGCGTATCTGGGTGTCTCGCGAGAAGGCTGACCTGGTCATTAATGAGCGTGTGACTGCGAAGGACCCGCAGGCCCGCCCGGTTCAGATCACTTTCAACAATGGTGACGATGAGCGCTACTACGAGGAGCGTTTTTACATCGTCGGAAAGGACGGCTCCGTGACCCGCGTCGAGGAGAAGATCTTCAAGGATATCTCGGATGTGGAGGCCCAGATTAAGGCCGGTACCGCGTTCCACCCGCAGGCCTCCGCTAATGGCCTGACTGCGATGGTCGTCAAGCCCGATGAGTCCGGTGATGTGACCCTGCATGAGTACGAGGACCCGAAGTCCGGCGAGACCGCGGAGAACTCCAATGATGGTGTTCGTGCCTCCGGCGGTGTTCCTGGTGCTTCCGACCAGTAGTCGCTGACTTACCGGGCTGTGTGTTTTCTTGGCGGTTCCGCACACAGCCCACCCAGGCTTTTACCAAAAGGTCTAGGAACCGCCACACCTTTCATTTTCCAATTCCATAAGGAGGAACCGCCATGGCAACCGCCAACAACAAAACCACCCGCAAGACCACCACGAAGGCCGAGGACGTAGAAGTCCTCGACGCTGACACCACCCCTGAGAAGCCCGCCATCGTGGACGGCATCTACACCGAAGAAGCCACCCTCACCAACGGCGTATCCCTCAAGATTGAGGTCATCGTCGACAAGGACCAGCTGCCCGCCTCCATGTCCTCGCTGGTGTTCGAGGGCAACCTGGAGGGCATGATTCTTGCGCAGGTCACCCCGCTGACCCGCAAGCTACTCGACCTGACCGGCGCAACGCGCAAGGACCTGCATGAGGTGATTGCTCCGGTTGTGCAGCGTGGTACTGAGCTGGCTGGTGAGTAATGTCTGCCCGGCTGATTCTCGAGGATGAGCCGGGCACCTGGGTCGAATTCATACACGCCGGGGCACGCTACCGTGCACGCCGCGACCCCATGGACCTAGGGCACGAATTCGTGACCCAACTACCAGAAAACCCGCGTCTCATCTGGCGGCTATTTGATGAGTCTTCACAGATTCGGGCCATGACCGCCGCCTACGCGCAGGGCGGCCTGTATGAGCAGATGGACGCCTACTTTGAGGCGACCGGCCTGTCCGTGTACAAGGTGGCGCTAGCGGCCCTCGCGGTGGAGAACATCGACCTGCTTGAGGTTGATTTGCTGCGCATCGGTCTTGATGTGCGCGACTGGCTCGACCCCGAAGGGGGCCTGTCGACGCGGCGCGTGGTGGCGCTCTATCAGGATTTGTTGGAGCGGCCGGAGACACTGGTGGGGGCGAAGCGCTGGGATATCAAACCAGCAGACAAAGCCGCCCTGGCGGTGGCTATGTTTCATGCGAGCTTCAATGAGCCGGGGGATGAGCATAGCTTCCTCAAGTCGCCGAAGAAGCTGGCCCAGGAGCTGGAGGATGCGCGTATCGCCGCTGAGAAGCGTGAGCGTATGAGCCACGACCGCAAGACGGTACTCACGGATGGTTCTGGTGGGTCGTTTGAGTCGTCGACGGATGAGTCGCTGCGCATGCTGGAAGAGATTGCTGCCGCCCAGTAAGGGCAGTTTTAGTTTTTGAGGAGGCTTTAATGTCTGCTGGTTTCGTGTCGGTTCCCGTCGTTCCCACGTTTAAGGGGATGAGCAAGGAGTTTTCGCAGCGCCTAGAGAAGCCTGCTCAGGAGTCAGGCAAGCGCGCCGGCGAAGCCATGAGCAAGGGCCTTGAGGGCGCGGTCGAGAACATCGAGCGCCAGGTCAAGGCATCCTCCACGAAACTCAACGAACTCGACCGCGCCTATGAGACCTCCGTCGGCAAGCGTGCCGCGCAGCAGGAGAAGCTGGAGGCCGTCACCCTGCGCCTGCGGGATGCTGAAGAGAAGTACCAGAAGGCCCTGGAGAAGGGCGGCAAGGGCACTGCTGAGCTGGCGAAGGTCAAGGAAGCTAAAGCTCGTGTTATCGGCGAGACTGAGAAGCTTGAGCAGGCCGAGATCAATGTTCGTGTGGCTGAGGAGAAGCACAAGAACCAGCTCGAAGACCTCAACCGCACGCTGGGCAAGTACCAAGATGCGCAGAAGTCTGCAAAGGATGAGGAGGACCGCCATAAGGGTGTTCTGGGTGGTCTGCGCAAAGAGATGGATAAGGCGAAGGCTTCAGCTGATGAAGCTGGAACCTCGTTTCACGATATTGGTTCCAAGCTAAAGTCTGGCATGGCTGTCGCATCTGGCGCTGTGGCCGGTGGGCTTGCGGGCCTTGTCAAGGTCGGAACAACTTTCGATAACACGTGGGACACGGTGCGAGCCGGTACTGGTGCCACGGGTGAAGCATTCGAGGCGCTTAAGGAAAATATTCGCAACGTCGCGAAGGAATCTGTGGGCGTTGGTGGGGACTTCGAGGCTATTGGCTCGACCGCCGCGGACCTGAATACTCGCCTGGGGCTGACTGGTAAGCCGCTTGAGGATATGACGCGGTCGATGATGCAGCTGCAGGAGCTGGGCGTCGACGCGGATATTAACTCGTTGTCTCAGGCTCTGAACGGTTTCGGCGTGGAGGCTGAGGATATGCCGGGCATGCTGGACAAGATGTTCCAGGTGTCGCAGGCTACTGGTTTGTCGGTGTCTGAGCTTGCGAACTCCGCGGTGAAGGCTGGCCCGTCGTTGCGTGGCTTTGGCTTTGATATGGCTGATTCGGCTGCCCTGGTAGGCCAGATGGACAAAGCCGGTCTTGATGCTGATAAGACGCTGCAGTCTATGCAGCGTGCGTTGGCGGAGTTTTCGTCCGAGGGGCGTGATGCGCCGGAGGCGTTGAAAGAAACGATTGGCAGTATCGAGGAGCTTATTAACGCGGGCGACGAAGCAGCTGCGATTGATATGGCCTCAAACATCTTTGGCACTCGTGGCGCCGCGCAATTCGTGGATGCTGTTAAGACTGGCACGCTGTCGGTAGATGATTTCATGGCGGCGACCGGTGCGACGTCAGACACGATTAATGGTGTTGCGGAGGAGACCGCCGATTTTGCGGAGAAGTGGGACCAATTCAAGCTGAATGCGCTGGCCGCTTTGGAGCCGGTGGCGTCTAAGATTTTTGATTCTATTGCTCCCGCGATGCAGCTGGTCATTGATAAGGTCATGCCGCTGGCGGCGTCTTTTGCGGAGCAACTCGGCCCGGTTCTTGAGGATGTTGTTGGTAAGCTCACCACGCTCGGTGAGTGGATACTCAAGAATAAGGACTACTTAGTTCCGCTGCTTGCCGCGGTGGGTACTGCGATTGGCTTGTGGAAGGCGTGGACGCTCGGCATGACTGCCGTGACCACGGCGCTAAAGCTCGCTAAGGCTGCCCAGGAAGGCATGAACCTTGCGATGAAGGCCAATGTTATTGGCATTGTTGTAACGGCGATTGCTGCTTTAGTTGCTGGTCTTGTGTGGTTTTTCACTAAGACTGAGACGGGGCGGGAGCTTTGGGAAAAGTTCACCGCGGCGCTCGTTGACGGCTGGCAGTGGGTGTCTGAGAAGTTCTCCGAGGTATGGGGTTGGATCCAGGACAATGTTCTCAACCCTATGGTGGATTTCTTCCAGAACGTCCTGTGGCCTGCTATTCAGTCCGTTATTGGTTGGATTGGTGACAAGTGGAATTGGCTGTCTGAAACTTTGTCTGCGGTGTGGAGCTGGATTCGTGACAACGTCATTCAGCGTCAGATTGAGGGTTTCCACCGTATGTGGGACGCGGTGTCCGCGGTTGCCGGCTGGATTTCCGACAAGTGGAACTGGCTATACGGCATTCTGTTGAATGTGTGGAACTGGTTGGATGAGAATGTCATCCAGCGTCAGATTCAGGGTTTCCACCGCATGTGGGCTGCCGTCCTCGCCGTAGCTGGATGGATTGCTGATAAATGGCAGTGGATGGCCGACCGTCTACGCGATGGTTGGGTATGGATTGATGAGAATGTCTTCGGTCCATTAAAGAGCGGCCTTGACACGGTCAAGGGCTGGTTCCGCACCGCGGTGGATGCTATCGGCAAGATTTGGGACGGTATCAAGGAAAAGACCAAGAAGCCGGTGCAGTTCGTTGTGGACGTGGTCTACAACAACGGTATCCGTAAGGCGTGGAACGCGGTCGCGGGCCTCGTCGGCCTGGACAAGCTGCAGGAAATCAAGTTCGCCACCGGCGGTATCCTTCCTGGCTACACCCCGGGCCGTGACCCGTACACCTTCATCGAGCCGAATACGGGTATGCGTATTGGCTTGTCCGGCGGTGAGGCCATTATGCGGCCCGAGGCCA
>NZ_KV817278.1:0-45327 GCF_001814605.1 Corynebacterium sp. HMSC074C01
AAACCCGCCAACCACAACCAGGTTGACGGGGATACCGGCGATCCCTAGCCACGATTCACGCGCTTCCCACTGGGGGTTAAGCCCTTAAAGGGCGAAACCCGCCAACCGGATGAAGGTTGACGGGTACTCCGGCGATCCTGGAGGGCGCGTCTCCCTATCCATACAGGCCAGCGGACACCGGGATATGCGGATGGTTTAACGTGACGTGAGGATTCGGGTGGGCACGGCTAGCGCGGCGCAAAGGCCCTGTAGTCAGCGGGGCTGGCGCCTGCTTCGATGGCGCGCTCGGCGGCCTTGAGGAAATCGGACACTACCTTGCGGTCATCGAGGTTGCGGCCAGAGATTGATAGACGGACAGTGTTACCGCGCTGCGCGGAGCGCTCCGCGGCGCGAATAATATTGCGGCGCCACCACTTGGCCGAACCGAAGCCCTCGCCAAAAGACAGGTTGCGGGCTTGGTGGAGCTCGCCGGTGCGCAGGTCATGGATGCCACGGGTGGAGGCAGCAAAGTCGAAATCAAACTCGGGAAGGACTTCTAGTGTTCCCTCCGACATGCGCCAGCGCGGTGGTGCAAAAATAGTCGGCTCAAAGCCGATTCTGGCCATCTGCCGCGTCGCGCCCTTGAGGCGCAGACGCGCCTCGTGCGCATCCAGGTTTGCGAATTCCGCACGACGACCCTGCACGGCTTGATCAAAGCCGTTGAGGATGAGCACTCGGCCTGACTCTGCCTGCTCACGCAACCACGAGCGCGTCGACTCATCCTTAGCTAGGTGCCAATTGCCATCGATGTGGGGTGCCACCAGCAAGGAAACAGGAACGTTTGCTTTGTCGAACTGCATGAGCAGATCTGAGGCTTGGCTTCGGGTGTCGTCGAAGATACTGGAAATCGAAACCAGAAGGTGGCCATGCATAAGAAGAATTATCGCACAGCCACCGCCCCGGCGCGCGCTGAGAGAGATTCGGTGCTCCCCCACATGGGCGGCGTGTGGCTAATGAGCCACACGCCTTAAGCGGTGCCTAGGCCTCGACGCCCGTGGCCTGGTTGATCAACCACGCGTACTCGAAAGCCGCCTGCCGCCACTGGGCATAGCGCCCGGACACACCACCGTGGCCGGCGGCCATCTCCGTCTTGAGGAGGAATTCGCCGCCGGTGGCGACGTCGCGAAGCTTGGCTACCCACTTCGCCGGCTCCACATAGAGCACGCGGGTGTCATTGAGCGAGGTCAGTGCCAGAATATTCGGGTACTTCTGCGGCGCAATGTTCTCGTACGGCGAATAGGAAGCCATGTAGTCGTAGACCTCCGGGTCGTGGTAAGGGTCGCCCCATTCTTCCCACTCCACCACCGTCAGCGGCAGCTCCGGCATGAGAATGGAGGTCAGCGGGTCCACGAAGGGCACGTTGGCTTCGATGGCCTTGAACCTATCCGGCGCCATGTTTGCCACCGCTCCCATAAGCAGGCCACCGGCCGAGCCTCCCTCCGCCACCAGCTGCGAAGGCGTGGTCACGTTGCGCGCGATGAGGTCATCAGCCACCGCGATGAAGTCCGTAAACGTGTTCTTCTTGGCCAGCATCTTGCCATCGTCGTACCAGTTGCGGCCCATCTCACCACCGCCGCGAACGTGTGCCATGGCAAAAATCATGCCGCGATCCATGAGCGACAAACGGAAAACCGAGAAATACGGGTCCATATTCGCCTCATAGGAGCCATAACCATAAAGCAGCGTCGGGTTCGGCTGCGTGCGGTCCAAGTCCGCGCGGTGCACGATGGACACCGGCACCTCCGTCCCGTCCGGAGCCTTAGACCATACGCGGTAGGCCACGTACTCATCCTTGTCATAGCCGCCCGGGACTTCCTGCTCCTTGAGAAGCGTGTACTCGCCAGTGGCCACGCGGTAGTCAAAGAGCTGTGCCGGCTGGATGAAGGAGGTATAGCTCACGCGCAGCACCGGTGCATCCCACTCCGGGTTGCCGGCCACGCCAACGGTGTAGAGCTCCTCGTTGAAGTTGAGCTCGCTAAGAGAGGCCCAGCCTTCACGCACGTCCATCACCGCGGCACGGCCAATGCCGCCGCGGCGATAGCCCACGACGATTTGGTCGCGGTAGCAATCCACGCCCTCAATGCGCACTGTGTCATCATGCGGCATGAGGAGGGTGAGTTCATCTAGGGCAGGCAGATCCTCAGTAACCGGACAGTAGCCCAACGCAAAGTTGGGGCCGGTGGCATTGTGCGTGACCACCCAATAATCGGTACCTGCCACCACTGCGTGGTCGACGTCGTAGTCCACGCCGGCCTCGCGCTCCCAGAGGCAGCGGAACTCCCCTTCGGGATTATCCTGCTCGAGCACCCACGCCTCATTCGTCGTCTTCGAGCCGGAGACAATCATGATGTACTTCTCGCTGCGGGTCGTGCCCACGCCGATGCCGAAACGCGAGTCCTCCTCGCGCATGACCACGACGTCCTCCGACTGCGGGGTGCCCACGCGGTGGCGCCACACGGTGTCCGGCCGCCATGCGTCATCCACGGTGGTGTAGAAGATGAACTCCTCCCCGACCCACGTCGCGCCGTAGAAGATGCCTTCCAAGCGGTCTTCCAACAGCTCACCAGTACGCAGATCCTTGATAAACAGCTCAAAGCGCTCATCACCAGCCACATCCACCGAATAGGCCAACAAGTCACCGGAATCGCTCACCGAAGACGCACCCAGGGCAAAGAAGTCGTGGCCTTCGGCGAGCGCGTTGACGTCGAGAAGCACCTGCTCCCCGTCGGGAGCGCCTTCCTCCGGAATGGTCGGCGGCGTCCACGGATCAGAGCCTTCCGACACCGGGATGCGGCAGCTGTAACCGTACTCCTTGCCCTCCTCAGTGCGGCCGTAGTACCAGTACTTACCGCGGCGCTGGGGCACGGACATGTCCGTCTGCTTGATGCGGGACTTGACCTCGGAGAAAATATTCTCCGTCAAGGTATCCAGGTGTGTGGTGTGCTCCTTGGTGTAGGCGTTTTCCGCCTCCAGGTACTCGCGGGTTTCCGGCGCCTCCTTCGCGCGCAGCCACTCGTAGTTATCGACAAAGCTGCGGCCATGAAACTCACGCGTGATGGGGCGCTTGGCAGCAATCGGTGCGTTCATTCAGCCTCCTTAAAAGGTGGTTCCGGACAGGCGCTCAAAGGCCTCAACATAGCGCGCACGGGTGGCTTGGACAACGTCGTCCGGCAAGCGCGGCGGCGTGGACTCCTTGTCCCAGCCGGAGTTGGTGAGCCAATCGCGCACGTACTGCTTATCAAAGGAAGGCTGGACCTTGCCTTCCTCATAGGTATCGGCCGGCCAGTAGCGCGAGGAGTCCGGGGTGAGGACTTCATCGGCCAAGACCAAGGTGCCGTGCTTGTCGACGCCAAACTCGAACTTCGTATCCGCCAAAATAATGCCCTTCTCCTCCGCCAGTGCGGCGGCCGTGGCGTAGATGCGCAGGGTGGCATCGCGCAGCTCCTCGGCGCGTTCGCGGCCGAGCTTCTCCACGACGACATCGAAGGAAACATTCTCATCGTGGTCGCCCTGCTCCGCCTTAGTGGCTGGGGTAAAGATGGGCTCGGGCAGGCGGGAAGCTTCGGTCAGCCCCTCGGGCAGCTCGACGCCGCACACGCTGCCGGATGCCTTGTATTCCTTCAGCCCGGAACCGGTGAGGTAGCCACGAGCGACGCACTCGAAGGGCAGCATGTCGAGCTTCTGGACCACCATGGCGCGGCCGAGGACTTCTTCGGGAATGCGCTCATCATCGAGCGGGCCGGCGAGGTGGTTCGGGAAGTCAATGGCATCGAAGAAGAACTTCGAGGTCGCCGTGAGCACGCGGCCCTTGTCCGGAATGGCGGGCTCAAGGGCGTGGTCATAGGCAGAAATGCGGTCGGAGACCACCATGAGCAGGGTATTGCCGTCGATTTCGTAGATATCGCGCACCTTGCCGGAGGCGATGTGGGCATAGGAAGAAAGCTCTGGACGCATGACATACATCCTAGACCCGTCTAGGCTGCTTCAAGATACATCCCAAACTTGGGGAGTAAGGCCTGCGCAGCATCGGTGTACAAGAAGGCATCCCGCCGGCACCGGCGCTACCGGTTCAATGCATCCCCAGAATGGTCTAAAAGCTAGTGTTGGGTGGCCCGGGGATGTTGATAGAAGGTCGTTTTGATCAAATAAGGACGAGAAAACTCAATCTGGGCAACCTTATTTGATCGAAACGTACATGGACCGGGCCAGCGCGGTACGTTTTCGTAAATAGAGCGCCGAAAACTCGCGTTTGAGAGGGCTTGTCTGCGAAAACGTACCGCGCCGGGTCGCCCCAGCTCACCGGATACCCCCAGGCGCGTGGGCTAGAGGATTTCGCCCGGGGTGTAGGCCGCGGCCTTCGGGTGCTGGTCAACAATCGCCTTGATGCGGCCCAGAATCTGGCTCACCTGCGATTCGGCAGCACCGATGAAGGCGTGCTTGTCCGACAGCGCGGCCTCGAGGGCAGCGGCATCGAGCGGCAGGCGCTCGTCGGCGGCCAGGCGCTCAATGAGGTCCTGCTCCCCGCCATTCTCACGCATGTTGAGCGCCACGGCGACGGCATTTTCCTTGATGACCTCGTGCGCGGTCTCACGGCCCACGCCCGCGCGCACCGCCGCCATGAGGATGCGGGTGGTGGCGAGGAAGGGCAGGTAGCGCTCCAGCTCACGGTCGATCATCGCCGGGAAGGCACCGAATTCTGCCAGCACGGTGAGGAAGGTTTCAAACATTCCGTCAATGGCAAAGAAAGCATCCGGCAGTGCCACGCGGCGCACCACCGAGCAGAACACGTCGCCCTCGTTCCACTGCTGGCCGGACAGGTCCGCCACCATCGTCAGGTAGCCGCGCAGGATGACCTGGAAGCCACCGACGCGCTCGCAGGAGCGGGCATTCATCTTGTGCGGCATCGCGGAGGAACCAACCTGGCCCTCCTTGAAGCCTTCAGTCACGGTTTCGTTGCCAGCCATGAGGCGAATGGTCGTGGCCAGCGAGGACGGCGCAGCACCGAGCTCCACCAGCGCGGACACAGCATCAAAGTCGAGGGAGCGCGGGTAGACCTGCCCCACCGAGTTGAAGACGCGGGAGAAGCCTAGGTGATCCGCAATGCGGGTCTCCAGCGCCGCGAGCTTGTCTTCGGAGCCGCCCATCAGGTCGAGCATGTCCTGCGAGGTGCCCATCGGGCCCTTGATGCCGCGCAGCGGGTAGCGGCTCAGCAGGGATTCCACGCGCTCGATGCCCAGCAGCAGCTCGTCGGCAGCGGAGGCGAAACGCTTACCCAGGGTCGTGGCCTGAGCGGCGACGTTGTGGGAACGGCCGGCCATCACCAGCGTCTGGTACTGCGCGGCACGCTCACCGATGCGTGAGACCACCGCGATGGCTTTATCACGGGTCAGCTCCAAAGAACGCAGAATCTGCAGCTGCTCCACGTTCTCCGTCAGGTCACGCGATGTCATCCCCTTGTGGATGTGCTCGCAGCCGGCCAGGGCGTTGAACTCCTCGATGCGCGCCTTGACGTCGTGGCGCGTCACGCGCTCACGCTCCGCGATGGAGGCGAGATCTACGTTCTCAACCTGCGCCTCGTAGGCGGCGATAGCCGAGGCAGGGATGTCGACGCCAAGATCCTTCTGCGCCTTCATCACCGCGATCCACAGCTGGCGCTCCAGGATGATCTTGTGTTCTGGGGACCAGATTTCAGCCATCTCTGGGGAAGCGTATCGAGCGGACAGGACGTTGGAAATGTTCTTCTTTTCAGCCACGTCGCTCATTATTCCACGCCTCGCCCCAAAGGAGGCATTATCAGCAGATTAGATGCTGATCTGGCCCTTCTCCGCTGGCAGTGCAATGTCCGTGCGGAAGAAGCTGCCCTCCAGCTCGATACCGCCGAGAACCTCGTAGGCGGCGGCGCGGGCATCGGCGAGGGTGGCACCACGGCCGAGAACGTTGAGGACGCGCCCACCGTTGGATACGTAGCCGCCCTCCCCCGTGGTGGTGCCAGCGTGGAGGACGCGGGTGGGATCATCAAGATCCGGCGAGGTGATCGGATCGCCCTTGCGCGGGGAAGCCGGGTAGCCTTCGGCAGCCAACACCACGGTGAGGGCGTAACCCTCTTCCCACTCCAGCGGCGCCAGCTCCGCCAGCTGTCCGGTGGCGGTGGCATTCAAAACCTCACCCAGCGGGGACTTCAGCAAGGCGAGCACCGCCTGTGTCTCCGGGTCTCCGAAGCGGGCATTGAACTCCACCACGGCTGGGCCTTCCTTGCCCCACGCCAGGCCGGCGTACAGCAAGCCAGAGTACGGGGTGTCACGCTTGACCATTTCCTTGGCCACAGGGACGCAGACTTCGTCGACGATGCGCTGGACGCCGTCGGCAGGCAGCCACGGCAGCGGGGTGTAGGCGCCCATGCCGCCGGTGTTGGTGCCTTCATCGTTGTCATAGGCGCGCTTGTGGTCCTGTGCTGGGAGCAGCGGGACGACGGTCTCACCGTCCACCAAGCAGAACAGGGATACTTCGGGGCCGTCGAGGAAGGACTCGAGCAGCACCGGGTTGCCGGCGGCGTGGACGGCGTCGACGTGTGCGCGGGCCGCGTCGCGGGATTCGGTCACCACCACGCCCTTGCCGCCGGCCAGGCCATCATCCTTGACCACAAAGTGCGGACCAAAGCGGTTCAGCGCGGCCTCGATGTCCGCATCGCTGGTACCGGGGGCGAGCTGCTCCGCACGGGCAGTGCGCACACCGGCGGCCGCCATGACATCCTTGGCAAAGGCCTTGGAACCCTCGATCTGTGCCGCGCTTGCCGACGGTCCGAAGACCGCAATGCCGCGCTCACGCAGAGCATCCGCCACACCGTTCACCAGCGGCACCTCCGGCCCGATGACGACCAGATCCGCGTCAATATCCACCGCCAGTTCCGTCATACGCGCGGGATCGTCCACCTGGGAATACTCCGGATGAATGGTGGCCTGCTTGGCATGCGCCGGGGAACCCGGGGCAATGTGCAATTCGGTAACAGAGGGGTCAGCTTTAAGGCCAGTGAGCAGGGCGTGTTCGCGGCCGCCCGAGCCAATAACGAGAATGCGCATGCCGTCTATCTTAACTGGCGGTAGCCTAGAGGCCATGTCTTCCGTATTTACAAAGATCATCGAGGGCGAGCTGCCTGCTCGCTTTGTCTACCGCGACGAGAAGTGCGTGGCATTTTTGTCCATCGAGCCGCTGCGTTATGGCCACACCTTGGTGGTGCCGATCGAGGAGGTCGACAAGTGGACTGACCTCGATTCTCAGACTTGGGCACACCTCAATGAGATCGCCCTAGAGATCGGTGGCGCCATTAAGACGGCCTTCGATACCCCACGTACGGGCTACATCATTGCTGGCTTCGACGTGCCGCATACCCACATCCACCTCTTCCCCACCGAGAAGATGGAAGACTACGACTTCGCCAAGGCCTTCGCTGCCGATGCCACCGACCCCGCCGCCATGGACGAGGCCGCCGCGCGCATCCGCCAGCACCTCGGCACCGATGAGGACGGCCGCCGCGACAGCTAAGAGCTGACTGCTACCTTTGGCAGCTAGGCACTAGCTGCCGCCTTGGGGAGGCGGACGCTAAAGACCGATCCGCTGCCCAGTTCGGAGTCGACGGTGATCGACCCGCCGTGTTGCTCCACGAGTGATTTCACGATGGCCAAGCCCAAGCCCGAGCCACCCGTATCGCGGGTTCGTGAAGTATCCGCACGGTAGAAGCGCTCAAAGATATGAGCTGCATCTTCGGGGGAGATGCCCTTGCCGTCATCGGCGACGTCGATAAGCACGTGCTCCTCATCATCCCGCAGGGTCAGCGTCACCGTTGCTTCCTCACCACCGTGGCGGATACCATTGGACACCAAGTTAAGTAGCACCTGGTGCAGGCGGTCCGCGTCACCGTTGACCATTGGAATCCCGGAGGCCTCATTGTTGACGTTGATCGTGCGGCCAGCAAAGGCCGCGCGTGCCGAAGAGCCCACGGAAAGCACGAGCTCCAACATGTCTACCTCGCGCATATCCAAGCGTGATCCCTCCGCACGCGTCAGGGCGAGCAAGTCCTCCACCAGCAACGACATACGCTGCGATTCGGCGTCGATCTTGCTGAAGACAAATTCCGGATCCTTAGTCGCTCCCGAGCGGTATAGCTCCGTGTAGCCGCGCAGACTGGTCAGCGGGGTGCGCAATTCATGGGAAGCATCGCCGACAAAGCGGCGCATCTGCTGCTCTTTTTCCTGTGCATGGACGACGGAGTTCTGCAACCGCCCCAGCATGACGTTAAGCGCCGCGGCCAGCTGGCCTACCTCGGTGTGTGGCGGCCACTCCGGCACACGTTTATCCAGGTTGCCGGCCGCGATTTGGGAGGCCGTTTTTTCCACCACGCGCAGCGGACGCAGCGCCCGGTGAATAAGCCACATGCCTACGAGCGCGATGATGAGCATGACCAGCGCCGCGATAATGACCTGGACCATCGCCAGGCCTTTAAGGATGGAGTTTTCCGTCGTCATGTCTTTAGCGACAACCACCACGGAGCCATCCGTTTTGAGCTTCGCCACGGCGCGCCATTCGGTTTCGCCCTGAATTGAGCGAACGGTGCTAGGTTCACCGCCAACGACTACCGAACGAGCATCCGGCAACGCCGCCGTCGGCCGCGTAGTCACCACGGAGCCATCGGGATAATACGCCAGTGCTACATAGTCCGTCGGGGGGCGGCGGCTCCCGTCCTGCGGCGTGTAGAAAGCCGCGTCGAGGTTGCTGGCCCAAGAACTCAGGGCATCATTCAGCTCGGTGTCCACACGGGTGTAGAGCACGTTGCGCATGATCGACGAGACCGCCAGGGAGGACATAGCCAGGCCCAGGCCCGAAACCAGCACCATCAGGACGAGCAGCCACGTGCGCAGGGGCAGCGCTTTAGGGCGCTGCATGCGCCGGCGCAGGGCGCTATTCCGCACCGGCGTGGATCCAGCATCCGGCCCCTGAGGGTTCGCGGTGGATTCGCTCATAGTGAAAAAGCCTACGAGCGCGGTGTGCGCAGCACATAACCGACACCGCGGACGGTGTGGATGAGCGGTGTATCGCCGGTATCAATCTTGCGGCGCAGGTAAGAAATGTAGGACTCAACCACGTTGCCATCGCCGCCGAAGTCGTAGTGCCAAACGTTATCCAGGATCTTGGACTTGGACAGCACCACCTCGCGGTTCTGCATGAGGTAGCGCAGCAGGTTGAACTCGGTGGGCGAAAGCTCCACGATCTCCCCTGCCTTGGTGACCTCGTGGGTGTCATCGTTGAGGGTGAGGTCAGCGTAGGTCATGGTGGCGTCGCCGTTCTGGTCATCCACCGTGCTGCCGCGGCGCAGGATCACGCGCAGGCGGGTGATGACCTCTTCGAGGCTGAAGGGCTTGGTGACGTAATCATCCGCACCAATGGTCAGTCCATGGATGCGCTGATCCACGCTGTCTTTGGCGGTGAGGTAGAGGACGGGGCCGTCGAGGCCCTCCGCACGCAGCTTGCCCAGCAGCTCAAAGCCATCCATGCCCGGCATCATGACGTCCATGATGTAGGCATCAGGGTTGATCTCACGCGCGATGCGCAGGGCTTCGTTGCCAGAATTGGCGCTGTGCACGTCGAAACCTTGAAACTTTAGGGAGACGGTGAGCAACTCAACAATATTTGGCTCGTCATCGACGACAAGTACCTTGACGTCCTTTGAATCATCCATGGTCCCGCTTTGGTCCTTTCTCCGCTTCTCTTAACGCCAGGTGGCGCCAGGGATATCTCATTCAGAATGAGAAGTATTGCACTACGCCTTCCCAGCGTACTGAGCGGAGTCTGTACGTGCGCTGTGAACCAAACTAGTCCCACGCGATGTTGTCCAAATCCAAACCTTCCGCCCGGGCTTGCGTTTCAATCAGTTGGCGCAAGTAGCCGGCATTACCGCGGTAGGTCTCATCGAAACGCGGATCCTGGCAGTACATGCGTGCCAGGATCACTTGCTTGGACCTCGACACCGGGTACCACAGGGCAATGAGGGCGCGGTGCTTGTCGACGATCTCCTTCGCCTCCTCGCTGCCCGCCTCAACTCCCGCATTCGCGGCTTCTACTAGCTCTGCGGCGAAATTTTCATGGTCCACGGAGAATTCCTCCCAGTCCTTCTTCCCCATCGATTCCGCAGCGGCCGCACTGGCCGCCCATTCTTTGCTGTCACCCCACTTCTCGTGGGCTTCCTCCTGCAACGTGGGCCATGCATCACCCAGGTTGCGCACTTTTTGGCTGGGGCTTAGGTTCTTATCCATTTCGGTCTCCTCAATTAGTCTTTCCACTGCGTACAACATGGCATCGACGTCGGCTCGCCGCTTCTGCAAAGCCTCGTGTTGGGCGCGGAGGCGGGCCAGGGTGGCGGAGGAAGGGGCATCGAGAAGCACTGCGATGTCCCTCAGCTCAATCCCGACGCTGCGATAGATCAGAATGTCCATCCCGCGCTGCACATCGTCTTCGGTGTACAGGCGGTGATCACCCCCAGTGCGCCACTGTGGGCTGAGCAGCCCAATGTCATCCCAGTGCCGCAACGTGCGGGTGGTGACTTTAAGGATTTCGGCAACCTCGCCGATGCTGTAGTCGTTACACATGACGTTGAGCCTAAAAGTTGACGTCGCGTTAAGTGCAACTCCCGCCACTCAGCGAATGTTTTTGCCTACGATAATGAAGCATGACGCAAGCCTCGAAACGCACTGACCGCCTCACCGTGGCTGCTTGGGCCCTGTGGGATTGGGGTTCGGCTGCCTTCAACGCGGTTCTCGTGACGTTTATTTTCTCGGTCTATCTCACCGACTCGGTGGGCCAACAGATTGATTCGCAGTTCACCCCGGCGCAATGGTTGTCGTGGTCCATGACGGTGGCGGGGCTGGTGATTTTTGCGGTAACCCCCGTGATGGGCCAGCGTTCCGATCGGTTGGGCACGCGGCGGCGTGCGCTGGGTTTCTGGTCGCTGCTGACCTTCCTGGTCATGGCCAGCTTGTTCTTCATCCGCAATGATGCGCCCACATTTTTCTGGCTGGGTCTTATCGGCTTGGCGGTAGGTTCGGTGACCATCCAATTCGCCGAAGTCAATTACTTTGCCCAGCTCAACCAGGTGGCCACCGAAGACAAGGTGGGCCGTGTATCTGGCCTCGGCTGGTCGGCAGGCTATTTCGGTGGCATCGCGCTGCTGCTCATCTGTTATTTCGGCTTCGTCTCCAGCGAGGGCGGCGGCCTGGGACTATCCACGGAGGGAGGCTGGAATATTCGGCTCGTGGCGCTGCTTGCCGCAGCCTGGTTTGGGCTGTCTGCCATTCCTGTCTTGCTGCGCGTGCCGGAAATTGCGCCGTCGGGTGAAGCAACGGGCGGCGTTGCGGCCTCTTACCGGGAGCTATGGCGCACAGTGCAGACGCTGTGGCGGGAAGATCGCAACGCCTTTGCCTTCCTCTTCGCTTCTGCCATCTTCCGCGATGGGCTCTCAGCCGTATTCAGCTTCGGGGCGGTGTTGGGCGTGTCCGTCTATGGCCTTTCGCCTGGCGACGTCCTCATCTTCGGTGTTGCTGCCAACGTTGCGGCCGCGCTGGGCGCGGTGGCGGGCGGGCTGATCGACGACCACGTGGGCCCCAAAGCCATCATCCTCACCTGCCTGTCGATTCTCACCGCAATGGCTGGTGTGATGTTTTTCGCGCAGGGCCCCACGGCCTTCTGGATCTGCGGACTCATCCTATGCCTATGCGTGGGACCAGCCCAGGCTTCCGCCCGCGGTTTCTTGGCGCGCGTCGCCCCGCCTGGGCGCGAAGGCGAGATGTTTGGCCTCTACGCCACGACGGGCCGAGCCGTAGCGTGGTTGACGCCTTTCCTGTTCGGCGTCTTCGTCTCCCTGATGGGCCAAGGAGACAGGGGAGGCGTGCTCGCCATCGGACTAGTCCTGCTCGTCGGAGCGATCGTGCTCATCCCAGTCAAAGACCCCGCGAAAGTGCGGGCTTCTTCGACGTAGCCCCCTTTTAATGTGTGGCGCTTAACGCCGACACATTAAAAGTCCTGCGGACGCGGAATGTTGCGCAGGTTGGACTTCGCCATGGAAAGCATCTGGCCGACGCCACCACCGAAGACGGTGCGGGTTGCCGCCTTGGAGAAGCCGAGCAGCTGCTCGAAGGTCAGCGTCGGCGGCAGGGAGAGGGCGTTGGGGTCCGTGACGACGTCGATAAGCGCAGGCCCGTCGTAGGCCAAGGCCTCCTTGATGAGGCGCGGCGCGTCCTTCGGGTCCTCGATGCGGAAGTGCTTGATGCCGGCCCCCTCCGCGATCTTGGCGTAGTTCACGTGCTCGTGGTCGGTCTCATGCTCCGGCAGGCCCTGGACCAGCATCTCCAGCTTGACCATGCCGAGGGAAGAGTTGTTGAACACGAACATCTTCACCGGCAGGTTGTGCAGCTTCACCGTGAGCAGCTCTCCCATGAGCATGGACAGCCCACCGTCGCCGGAGAAAGTGATGACTTGGCGGTCCGGGTGTGCCGCCTGCGCGCCGATGGCCATCGGCAGGGCGTTGGCCATGGTGCCGTGGCGGAAGGAACCAATCTGTTCGCGCTTGCCGTTCGCAGTGATGTAGCGCGCGCCCCAGACATTGCACATGCCGGTATCGACGGTGAAGATGGCGTCGTCATCGGCCTGCTGGTCGATGAGGTCGGCGATGTACTCCGGGTGGATCGGCGTGTGCTTTTCGACGCCTGAGGTGTAGGCCTCAACGACGTGATGCAGCTTGTCGTAGTGCTTCTTGAGCATCTTGTCGAGGAAGGAGCGATCCTTCTTCTCCTCCACGTGCGGCAGGATGTTCTCGATGGTGGCGGCGACATCACCCGTCACCGGATACTTAATGCGGGTGCGGCGGCCAATGTGGGAGCCATCGATGTCGACCTGGGCCACGTTGGCATCCGGCAGGAAGTCGTTGTAGGGGAAGTCCGTGCCCAGCAGGATGAGCAGGTCTGCCTCGTGGGTGGCCTCGTGTGCCGCACCGTAGCCGAGCAGGCCGGACATACCGACGTCGAAGGGATTGTCGTACTGGATGTACATCTTGCCGCCCAGGGCGTGGCCGATGGGAGCCTTGATCTTCTCGGCCAGCGCAAGGACCTGCTCACGGGCATTCTTGACGCCGGCGCCAACGAAGAGGGCGACAGTCTTGGCCTCATTAATGGCCTGGGTCAGCGCAGCGGCCTCTGCCGGGTCCGGGTAGACAACCGGGCGGCCGGAGGAAATAACGGAGGAGGTGAAGGTGTCCTCTTCCGCCTCTTGAGTGGAGACATCGCCCGGGATGACGAGGACGGACACGCCCTTGCCAGCCATGGTGCTCTGAATGGCGTGGTGTAGGACCACACCTCCCTGCTCCGCAGAGTTGACCATCTCGCAGTAGCCGGAGCATTCCTGGAAGATGGCCTCCGGGTGAGTTTCTTGGAAGAATTTCGAGCCGATCTGGCGGGAAGGAATGTGGCTGGCCAGGGCAAGGACCTTGGCGCCGTTGCGGTGGGCGTCGTAAAGCCCCTGAATAAGGTGCGTATTTCCCGGACCGCAGGAGGCGGCGCACACGGCGAGGTTGCCGGTGGTGAGGGAATCGGCCTCAGCGGCGAAAGCTGCGGCCTCTTCGTTGCGGACGTGGACCCACTCGATGGAGGATTGCCGCACCGCATCCACGATGGGGTTGAGGGAATCACCAACGAGGCCATAGATGCGCTTGACCCCCTGGGCTTCCAAGGTTTCTACGAGTTGCGTGGCGTAATTGCGTGCCATGTTTTACCTCTCTAACTTTTGTCGCTAACGGCACCCAGTGTTCTCCTACCCGATGATGTTTCGCCACCATAAAGCTGCTTTCTCACGTCACGCAGACTTTGTGACTTTAACAACAAGCCAACATTCAAGGCTTTGAAACTGTAACGACCGTTCGCTATAGTTTCGCAGCATGACAGACGTTCACACGAAAGCCTCCGCAGAGGCCTTAAGCACCTCAGCAACCCGCCGGTGGACCTTCTTTGGCGTAGTCTCCCTAGGCCTTCTCATGATCGGCCTGGACAACTCAATCCTCTACACCGCACTGCCAGAGCTCTCCGAGCAACTCCATGCGAACTCTCTGCAGCAGTTGTGGATCATCAACGCTTACGCGCTCATGCTCGCCGGACTCCTGCTGGGAACCGGCACGTTAGGTGACAAGATCGGCCACCGCCGCATGTTCGTTATCGGCCTCTGGGTCTTCGGCATCGCGTCGCTGGCCGCGGCACTTGCGCCCGGCGCGTGGGAGCTTGTCGCCGCCCGTGCTTTCTTGGGACTCGGCGCCTCCATCATGATGCCCGCTACCCTGGCGCTGATTCGCTTGACCTTTGAAGATGAGATTGAGCGCAACACCGCCATCGGCATTTGGGGTTCCATCGCCGTCGTCGGCGCGGCCGCAGGCCCCACGGTAGGTGGCTTCTTGCTTGAGCACTTCTGGTGGGGATCGGTCTTTTTGGTCAACGTGCCCATCGTCATCATCGCGCTCACCCTCACTGCGTTCCTCGCCCCGCCTAACGTGGCGAACCCGGCGAAGCATTGGGATTTCTTATCTTCCCTTTATGCGCTGATCACGCTGGCCTCGCTGGTGCTTCTCATCAAGTCTGTAGCCAGCCCCCACCTCAACGCCATGCTTATTGGGGGCGCGCTGGCTGCCTGCCTCATTGGTGCTGTCTTCTTCACTCGCCGCCAGCACAAACTGGAAGAGCCGCTTCTCACCTTCGATATCTTCCGCTCCCCCATCTTCAGTGGTGGCGTGTTGGCCGCAGCCGGCGCCATGTTTGGCATGGCCGGGCTGGAAATGACCACCACGCAGAAGCTGCAGTTGGTGGACCTCTACTCTCCACTGCATGCTGGGCTCATCATTTCCCTCATCGCGATTGCAGCGCTGCCCATGTCTGCGCTGGGTGGGGCTAACCTGCACCGCTGGGGTTTCTTGCCCATCATTGCCGGCGGCTTCCTCGCCATGGCAGCAGGCATTGGCTGCGTGGTGTGGGGCGGCACGCACGAGGTCTTCCCCGCATACCTGGCTGGTCTGTTCATCACCGGTCTCGGCGCGGGTTTCGTGATGTCGGTGTCCTCCACCGCCATCATCGGCGCCGCGCCTGCCTCACGTTCCGGAATGGCCGCGGGCGTGGAGGAAGTTTCCTATGAATTCGGCACGCTGCTGTCCATTGCGGTCACCGGTTCAGTGTTGCCTATGCTCTATAAGGGCGGGCTGCCCGAGGACATTCAAAGCTTGGGTATGGATGCACTCCACGACCCCTCGCTCGCAGAGGCTGCCGGCCCCGCGTACACCGACGCATATCTGGCCACCGCCGCTGGACTCGGCGTAGTCATGCTCATCTTCGCCGCGGTCACGGGCTGGTGCTTCCGCACCAACCCCACTTCGGGAGGTGCCGATGCCACGCGTAAGTAAGAAGGTTGAGGCGCTCGAAAAGGCACTCGCCATCATCGAGAAGGATGGCGTCCACGCACTAACCTACGATTCCCTGGCCACCGCCACAGGCATGAGTAAGTCGGGGCTCATCTACCACTTCCCTACCCGCCACGAGCTGCTCATCGACTGCCACAAGCTCTGCGCGGAGCGCTGGGAGGAAGAGCTCATCGGGCTCTCCGGTGGCAAGACGGCGGAGCAGTTGAGTCCTCGCCAGCGCTACCGCGCCACATTGGAGTCGATGGGCAAGAATGACCCGCTCATTGAATTGCTCATGTCCATCCACTCGCAGTCCCATCCGGACTTCCAGGAGGTGTGGAAGGACGTCGATAGGCGCTGGATCCCCGACCCTACCGACGAGGATGAATCCGTCGTGCTGGCCTCGATCATCGCCGACGGCCTGTGGGTCCACGATCACCTCACCGACCGCCCCCTGCCGCCACAGCGACGCCGCGCGCTTATCGACGTTGCCTTAGGCCACCTCGCCGAATAAACCCCAACTATGAAAAAGGGGCCTTGAAAAAGGCCCCTTTTGAGCTGGAGACGAGACTTGAACTCGCAACCTACGCATTACAAGTGCGTTGCGCTACCAATTGCGCCACTCCAGCACCGCGGCTAATCCGCTATGGGAATCGTACCTGAGCCCACCCCCTAGAATGAAAGCCAGGGTGCCTGCGCTGCGGAAAAGTGGGCGTGATTGCCGCGAAAAGCACTGGCAGGTGCATAAATCGACGGTAGTTACTAAAGTGCTGACTTACCGAACCCAGAAGTGTTGTTGAGGTCTATCTTTTCCGTGTCTGTTCTTTCTTCCTTGCGCCAGCGCCTGCTGTACCGGTCGGCTCCGGTCGCCACCATTGACGCCGCTAAAGCCGCACCACCGCCCTCCCCTCTCGCCCCTGTCGATCTCACCGATCCGGCCCAGGTCACCGGCGTCATGGAGATCGCTGCACGCGTTGGTGAAATCCTCATTGCGGCGGGCTCAGCCAATACCGACGTGCAGGCGCAGATTCACCTCGTCGCATCCTCCTATGGCCTTCACTACTGCCACGTGTCGATTCTGATGAACACCATCACTATCCACACCTCCATCGGCACCGGGCCGGATAGGCACAACCTCCACGTCTTCCGTGTAGCGCCGAGCATCGCCGTGGACTTCACCAAACTCTCCGCCGTCGACCGGCTCATCCGCTCCATCCACTCCGGTGCGACCCCGCCGGCGATGGCGGAAAAAATCCTGGATGACATCGACGCGATGAAGAACCCCTATTCCAAAACCACCATCGTCAGCGCATGGGGTGCCATGGGTGGATTCATCGCCGTGATGCTGGGCGGCGACCTTCTCGTCGGTGTTGTCACCTTCCTCATTTCAGCACTCATTATGGGCACGAACATGTTCCTGGCGGACTATCGCTTGCCGCCCTTTTATCAAAACCTCGTCGGCGGCCTGCTCGCCGTTGTCCCTGCCGCCATCCTCTACAACGTCTTCGCGGGATTTGGCATCCAGATGCTGCCCTCCCAAATCATCGGTTCCGGCATCATCGTGCTGGTGGCGGGCCTGACCTTGGTGCAGTGTCTGGTGGACGGCATCACGCGCGCGCCCGTGACTTCATCCGCCAAGTTCTTTGAGGCTTTGATGTCCACCGGCGCTATCATCGCCGGCGTTGGCCTAGGTATCCAGGTGGCGGCGTGGTTGGGCTTCAGCCTGCCGCCGCTGGCGACACTCGCCCCGCCCGTCTATCACCAAATCCCCCTTCTGGTGCTGTGCGGTGGAATCGGTTCTGCCGCCTTCGCACTAGCGCTGGGAGCCTCGTGGTCCGAGGTCACCATATCTGGGCTCACCGCTGCCGCCGGTATGGTTTTCTACTATTTCCTCGTCGTCTTATTGGGCGTCGGAGCTGTCGTCGCCTCCGGTATTTCGGCCGTGGCGGTCGGCCTCGCCGGTGGTCTCCTCTCCCGCCGCTACATGATGCCGCCGCTCATCACCATGATCGTGGGCTATACCCCCATGCTGCCGGGCCTGACTTTGTACCGCGGCATGTACGCCATGCTCAACGAACAGCTCATTACCGGTCTGACCAACCTGGCCAGCGCCCTCGCCATTGCCGGTGCACTAGCCGCCGGCGTGGTCTTCGGTGAGCGTGTCGCCCGCCGCCTGCGCCGCCCGCAGTACTTCCGTCCCTACACCGCGTTCAAGCGCTTGGGCACGTTCTCCTTCTCCCGTGCCACCCGCTTGGCGCAGCGAGCACGCATCCCCCGCGTACCCCTATCGCCCTTCGCTCCGCGCCACAACCTGCCGGCCCCACCTCCGCAGTACGGCCCCAAACCGCCCACGCCTGCACAGCAGGCGCGCTTCCAGCAGGGCGATGCCGTCACGGACATGTGGCCCGTCACCACGCAATTCCCAGCGCAGCGCCCCACCTACACAGTTCCCGGCAAAGATGACCCGGGCGCCCCTTCGGGGCAGCAATAGCGTAGAATAGCCGGTCTGAAAGCTTTCACACTTCATTCCAGGAGGACTCCGTGCCACCAAAGGTCACAGATACTCAGCCCGCCGCTGATCAGACTCATGCAGTAGAGGAAGAGACCGCCCGCGCCGCGCGCCGCGTCGTCGCCACCTATGCGGAGGATTTCCTCGACGGCGTGACCCTCATGTCGATGCTGGGCGTCGAACCAGAAGGCTTGGTCCACCGCAAGGTTTTGGCCGAGCAGGCCGATGCTGCTCCGAAGAAGAGCAGCAAGAAGGCCACGAAGAAGGCCTCCAAGAAGTCCACAAAGAAGACAACCAAGAAGGCTACGAAGAAAGCCACCAAGAAGGCCACGAAGAAGTCGACCAAAAAGGCTACAAAGAAGGCAACTAAAAAGGCCGCGAAGAAGGCCTAGTTATGTCCGGGCGCAGCAATAGCTTCGTAGTCGTGGCCAACCGCCTACCGGTGGACCTCGAGACCGCCGCCGATGGCACCCGCGAGTGGAAGGCCTCCCCCGGCGGTCTCGTCACCGCGCTCTCCCCTGTCCTAGAAGAACACCAGGGCTGCTGGGTGGGCTGGCCCGGCGTGGCCGACGAGGCTCCCGAGCCTTTCACCACCGACAACGGTGTCCTGCTTCACCCGGTGCGCCTGACGCAGGAGGATTTTGAGGCCTTCTACGAGGGCTTTTCCAATGCCACCCTGTGGCCGCTCTACCACGACCTCATCGTCACCCCCATCTATAACCGCGACTGGTGGGACACCTACCGCGAGGTCAACCTGCGTTTTGCCAACGAGGTGGCGGCCGTCGCTGCGGAGAATGCCACGGTGTGGGTGCAGGACTATCAGCTGCAGCTCGTGCCTGGCATCCTGCGCCAGCTGCGCCCCGATCTCACTATCGGTTTCTTCCTCCACATCCCCTTCCCCTCCCCGGATCTCTTCCGCCAGTTGCCGTGGCGTGAGGAGCTGGTGCGGGGGCTTCTCGACGCCAACTTGATCGGCTTCCACCTCGAGTCCAACGCCCGCAATTTCTTGGAGCTGGCCCGCACTCAGGGCCTCACAGTAGAAGGCGAGGTCAGTACCCGCGAGGTGACCGCCCACATCGTGACGAATAGCGGTCATTCCGTCGGGGTCGGGGCCTTTCCCATCTCCATTGCGGCGAGTGAGTTCGCTGAGGGTGGCGATGCAGAGGACGTCGCCCAGCTCCGCGCTGAGTTGGGCAACCCCGCACACGTCATTTTGGGGGTCGACCGCTTGGATTACACGAAGGGAATCCTGCAGCGCCTCACTGCCTTCGAGGAACTCCTCGAGACCGGGGCACTGAATCCGGAAGAAGTAACCTTCGTCCAACTGGCTACTCCCTCGCGCGAGCGCATCGATCATTACCGCGCCACGCGTTCGAAGGTGGAGGAAGCTGTGGGCCGCATCAATGGACGCTTTGGGCGCCTCGGCGCGCCGGTGGTGCATTACCAGCACAGTTCCGTGCCGAAGGACGTCCTGCGGCGCTACTACCGGCTCGCGGACATCATGCTGGTCACGCCGTTCAAGGACGGCATGAATCTGGTGGCCAAGGAATACGTGGCTTCCCACAGCGATGGCTCCGGCGCACTCGTGCTCTCCGAATTCGCGGGCGCTGCAGCAGAGCTCACCCAAGCCAACTTGTGCAATCCCTTCGACATCGAGTCCATCAAGCGCGCGCTACTCTCCGCGGTCAAGGCGCTGGAGGAATCTCCTGAGACCATGCGCGAGCGCATGATTGCTATGAACGAGCAAGTCCGTCAGCACGATATCGCGCTGTGGTCGCAGTCCTTCCTCGGCGCGTTAAACCAGGAGCAAGCATGACGCAGCACCGAACAGCTGCAGTGCTCACCTCAGTGCTCAGCACAGCGCTGCTCGCGCTTGGGGTGGCCGGGTGCGCTTCCACAGAGGAGGAACCTACCCCACGCGGCGACGACCGCATTGTGGGGAAGGATTGGCAGGTCATTAACCTCTATACATCTCCGGATGCCCCTTCCTCCCTGCCCACCGATACCGCGTACGTGCCGCACATGAGCTTCGGTGAACACACCGCCGTGGGCTCAACTGGCTGTGTCTCCTTCACTGCTGAGGTTTCCTTCCACAAGGATGACAAGGCCTCCACGATCTGGGAGGGCGACGTAATGCGAGTGGAGAAAGCCACCTACGAGAGCCCGCCGCGCAGTGCTGATTGCGAGGGCTCGGTGCAGTGGGCCGATTCGCTCATGCGCAACCTCATCGCCGAAGGCCATGAATTTGACTTTGCCCTTAACCCCAACAATCAACTGGTCTTGACGCTGCGCACCGACAAGGTGGATTCCCCCATCATCCGCATGGCCTCACTGTAGCCCTGAAGATTTCAGCGCTAGGGTGGGGACCATGATTGATGCCCTTGCCTCCGCTGAACACCTCGCGGTCGTTTCCGACTTTGATGGCACCTTGGCAGGCTTTGCCCGTAACGCATATGAAGTAAGCCCAGAGCAGCGCTCGCTCGATGCCCTGGCCGCCCTAGCTCAACTCCCGAACACTACCGCCGCGGTGCTCTCTGGCCGGCACCTAGAGGGCCTAAAACAGGTGTGCCCGCTGCGCGAACCGGTGCTTTTTGGCGGCTCACACGGAGCTGAGTCCTCGTGGGAGAATTCCGCCCTCACCCCAGAAATGGAAGCGCATCTGGCTAAGAAGGAAACAGAGCTCAAAGAAATTATTGCCCGCCACCCCGGCGCGGAATTGGAAATCAAGCCCTTCCAGCGCGTGCTGCACCTGCGCGCATTGGAATTGCAGGACCCGGACGCCGCGGCCGCAGCATATGCGGAGGGAGAGGCACTAAGCGCCGATGGTTTCCCCAAGACTGCGGGCAAGTGCGTCGTCGAGTTTTCCGCAACGCAGGCCACGAAGGGCACATGGATAGCGGCCCTCCGCCAGCGCGTCGGGGCCACAGCGGTGGTCTTTTTAGGGGATGACACCACCGACGAAGACGGCTTCGCCGTGCTCAACCAGCCGCCGGACCTCGGTGTCAAGGTCGGTGAGGGCGATACGCAGGCGGCGCTGCGCGTGCCCGATATCGCGGCGGTGACGGAGTTCCTCGAAGAGCTCGCCGCCGCCCGCGCGCAGCACAGCGCTTAAGCCCCAGCCGGGGCCACGGTCCGCCCAGACTGAAAGGTAGTCGGCAACAGTGTGCGCGGCACCTCGCCGCGCCCCTCGATGAGGCGGGCCAGCATGCGCCCGGCCGCCGCCCCCTTCTCCTTGTTCGGCTGCACGACGGTGCTCAGCCCCAGCGCCAAGGCGGGCGCAATGCCGTCGAATCCGGTGACAGAAAGCTGCTCGGGCACCTCAATTCCATGATCGCGGGCATAAGCGATAACACCGAGCGCCATCGAATCCGTCGTGCACAACACCGCGGTGAGGTCCGGGTGCCTAGTCAGCAATTCCTCCGCAGCCGCATAGGCGGTGCGCGGATCATTGATATGGCGCGTCACCACGGGGATACGTGCAGGATCGAGGCCGGCTTGCCCGAAGACATCGAGTGCACCCAATACACGTGAGCGCTGCACGTGCATATCCGCCGCGGCCAGTTGCGCGGCCGTCACTTCGCCGTCGAGGCGTTCGCGGTGTAGGCGGATGGCAAGGATGCCGATGCGGGTATGGGAGGCGTCGACAAGCGCCTGCGCCGCCGGAGCGATCGCGGCGCGGTCATCGATGCCCACGAAGGGCAGGCCCGAGTCTGTGGGCTGGTCGCACACCACCACCGGCAGGCCGCGGCGCCGCACTGCTTCAAGGTAAGCATCACCCGCCGCCACGGAATAGACCACGAAACCGTCGACGGCAGCCGACCCTACGAGCTGCGCTGCCTGGGCGTCACTAGGAGCACCGACGGTATCTGGACCAGCGGGAATAAGGGTAAGCGTTGTGCTCGCCCCCGCTGAGGCCTCCGCCATCCCGGCGAGGAAGTCCACCGAGGCCATGTCTTCGAAGGCATAGGAGAGGTGCTCGGTGAGCAGGACCCCCAGCGAGCCCTGGCGGCGCGTGCGCAGGCTGCGCGCGGTGGGATCCGGGCCGGTGTAGCCGCGCTCAGCCGCGGCGGCGAGGATGCGCTCGCGGGTGGCAGGCGCCAGCTGGTCCGGGCGGTTATACGCGTTGGACACCGTGGTGGGAGACACCCCAAGTTCGGCGGCCAGGGAGGCCAGCGTCGTGCTGCGTTTGGACATGACGGTAACACTACCCGTTTTCAACTCATTATCATTTGACAACAATTTTCACTAACGCGTACAAATAGGGACATGACCACTTCCTTCTCACGCCGTGCTTTCCGACGTCCCACCGCTCTCCTCTTCGCCGCCACCTTGGGCGCTGCCACGCTGAGCGCCTGCTCTTCCAGTGGCGATAGCGCCGACGGCGGCTCGGATGCCGGTTCCGACAAGGAGACAATTCAGGTCGTCGCCTCGACCTCCATCTGGGCTGACGTGGCCCAGGCGGTGGTCAACACCGCGCAGACCGACGTGAACATCGACGTCCACCCCATCGTGAGTGGCAATAGCGTGGACCCGCACCACTTCGAGCCCACCGCTGCAGATATCGCCCGCGCCAACGAGGCCGACGTCATCATCGCCGGGGGCGGCGGCTACGATGCCTGGCTCTACCAGGCCGTCAAGAACCAGGACCAGATCATTCACGCCCTCCCGCTCACCGCACACGATCATGGCGATCATGATCATGGAGAGCATGATCATGGAGAAGAACACGACCATGCGCATGACCATGACGAACATGGTCATGAAGAAGGACACGAGCGTGCGCATGACCATGCGCACGAACACGAGCATGCGCATGACCACGCCCACGAAGGCGAGACCGTGACCATGGACGAGGCCAAGAAGATCGCCGCAGAGCACCCCGAGCAGATCACCAACATCGATGGCAACGAGCACGTGTGGTACGACGCCGCAGCCATCGAGAAGGTGGCGACCGAAGTGGCCGAGCTCGTTAACGAAACCAACCCAGAAGCCAAGGCCACTGCTGATCCGCTAGTCGAGCGCGTGGAGGGCCTGAAGGCACGCATCGAGAAGCTCCCGCAGCGCAACTACGCGCAGACCGAGCCCATCGCGGACTACATCTTCAAATACACCGAGAGCACCGACGCCACCCCGGAGGGCTACCGCAAGGCCACCGTTGCTGAAGGCGAGCCCACCGCCGCCGATTTGGCCCGCTTCCTTGAGGACATCAAGCAGGACAAGATCGACCTGCTCATCTTCAACCCGCAGACCGAAACCGACATGACCAAGCGAATCCGCGCCGCCGCCGAGGACAAGAACATCCCGGTGGTAGAGATTGGTGAAACCCCGCCGGAGGAGACCAACTTCCTCGACTACTACGAAGAAGTCGTCAATGCACTCGAGGCTGTGTAAGTGCTCATCTCTTTTAAAAATGCCGCAGTAGAACCACTGTGGTCGGACATGAACCTCGCCGTAGACCGCGGCGAGTTCATCGCCGTTTTAGGCCCCAATGGCGTGGGCAAGTCCACGCTGCTGGGAACCATTTTGGGCACCCGCCAGCTCACTGCGGGCAGCGTGGACGTTGGCTGCCGCGTGGGCTTTATCCCGCAGCAAAGAATGTTCCCGCAGGACCTGCCGCTGCGCGCCCGGGATCTCGTGTCGCTGTCCCTAGCACACGGCACGGTGCGCAACCGGCGCCCTGCCCGGGGACGCGTCGACGAGCTCCTCGCTGAGGTCGGTGCCACCGGAATTGCCAACCGCCGCGTGGGCCAGCTCTCCGGCGGGCAGCAACAGCTCATCCGCCAAGCCCAAGCCCTGGCCAATGACCCAGAACTCATCCTCGCGGACGAGCCGCTATTGTCCTTGGACCCGGCGCGGCAACAGGCAACCGTCGAGAAGCTCAATGCGTGGCGCCACGAGCGCGGCACCTCCGTGTTCTTCGTTACCCACGGCATCAACCCGGTGCTGGGCGTGGTGGATAAGGTGCTCTACCTTGCGCCCAATGGTCACATGTTCGGCACTGTCGATGAGGTCATGCGCTCCGAGGTGCTCTCGGAACTCTATGGCTCCTCCGTGACCGTTCTCAACGTCGATGGGAGGCTCATCGTTGTCTAGATTCATCGAAGATACCCAGTACCTGCTGGGCGTTGATTTCGTGCAATCCTCGCTCATCGCCTGCGCGCTGCTGGGAATCCTCTCCGGAGTGATGACCTCACTCATCGTCCTGCGCCAGATGTCCTTTTCCGTGCACGCCACCTCAGAGCTCGCGCTCATGGGCGCGGCCGCGGCTTTGCTGTTCGGCCTCAACATCGGCTTTGGTGCGATTGCTGGCGCCATCGTCGCGGCCATCATCCTGGCGGTTCTGGGGTTGAAAGGCCAACAAGACAGTGCCATCGGCGTGGTCATGAGCTTTGGCCTGGGCCTCTCGGTGCTCTTTTTGCACCTCTACCCCGGCAACGCCAAGACCGCGATGACGCTCCTGACGGGACAGATCGTCGGCGTTTCTTCCGCGTCGGTGTGGCTGCTCGCCGCCACGACCGCCATCATCGTTGCCGTGGTGGCGTTGTTCTGGCGCCCGCTGCTCTTCGCTTCTGCGGATCCCGTCATGGCCCAAGCCGCCGGCGTGCCGGTGAAGTCCTTGGCGGTCTGCTTCGCCATCCTCGTGGGCCTGACGGCCGCGCAGTCGGTGCAGATCGTCGGTTCCCTTCTCGTCATGGCGCTGCTCATTACCCCGGGCGCAGCGGCGGTACAGATTACCTCCTCCCCGCTGCGCGCGGTGGTGTGGTCCACCATCTTCGCGGAGGTCTCCGCCGTGGGCGGCCTGGTCCTCTCCCTGGCGCCGGGCCTGCCCGTCTCGGTCTTCGTCACGAGCATCTCTTTTGTTATTTACCTGGTCTGCCGCGGCATCGGCTGGGCTCGCAGCCGCAAGGCCGTCCGCGACGACGTCGCCGCCCGCCGCGCCTCCCAGGAACACTTCCGCGCCGCCACCGATCGCGCCGACGCCGAGACACACCACACCTCGACGCACGATGAGCACTGCGCGCATCAGGATTAGGCTAGATGCGTGACTTTGGAACGCCGTAGCCTCGAATTACAAGACCGCACCCGCACGTACCTCGTGTACCGCCCGAATGATGACGTCGAGCGCCAGAGAGACCTCCTCCTGTTCTTCCACGGCTCCCTGCAATCCGCGAACGTCATCCGCCGCTTCACTAACGGCACGTTCGATGACCTCGCCACCCGCCACGGCATGCTTGCGGTCTACCCCACCGGCGTGGAACAGCACTTTAACGATGCCCGCGCCACCCTGCCCGTCGCCGCGCGCGAACTGGGCATCGATGACGTCGCCTTCACGCGCGCCATCCTCGACGAGCTGCGCGCGGAGCAGGAGATTGGCCGCGTGTTCCTCTGCGGCTTCTCCAACGGCGGGCAGATGGTTATCCGCTTGCTCTTCGACGCCCCCGGGCTTGCCGATGCCGCCTGCGTCTTCGCCTCCACTCTCGGCGCCGGCGCCAACCATGCGCCCACCAATCCGGACTCGGCGTACCAACCCACCCCGGTCATGTTCGTCCACGGCACGGGCGACCGGCTCGCGCCCTATACGGGCGGAACGGCGGGCATTGACCCGAAGCGCACCCGCGGTGCCGTCACCGGCGCGCAGGAGAACGCCGCACGCTTCGCGGAGCTCAACCATGCCGCCGGCCCAGAGCGCACCCACCTTTTCCCCGACACCGTTGTCGACCGCTGGGAGCCGGCAGACGCCACCGGCGCGCCGGTCGAGCTCGTGAGCGTCGAGGGCATGGGCCACGTCATCCCGTCGGGCAACGAGCTGGACCCACGCCTGGGTAAAAACACGGATTCCTTCATCGCTGCCGAGCTCGTGGAGGAATTCTTCGGGCTCTAGACTGCACGTGCGCCCCATCGTGTCTCACTCCACTCAGCCCCAACCTCGGGTCGAGGCCGTTCGTAGGTGAGCGTCGAGAAGCAATAATTGTGGATTACCGACCAGTGCTTTGGCGATTCCTAGACGCTGTTTCATACCGAGCGAAGCATGCTCGCAGGAAACACTGTGGTGCAATGAAAGGCCTACAAGGGATAAAAGATCCTTCAGTTCATCATTCAGTGAACCTTGTTGTAGTGGTCGGCAATGTCGTTGACGATCGCGTAGAGGTCGCGTTCCATCGCGTAGGTTTTCTTTTCTCGCGTACTGACTAATCACACTTGCAACCCGTTGTTATCTAGAGAATTATTACGTCCCAGCGTGATGTTGCACACGTCTGTGCATGTATGTACTCTCGATGTCACGGTTTGCTGGCGAAGATTCTTCAAGTTACCCGCAGCTGAATCTGTACAAGGTGAAAACGGCAGGCAAAGGACCGAGTCGTCCTCGTCTCTAAGCCGTGGAACCCCAATCCTCCAGAACCTTGTATTCGGCACACGCACGCAATCTGAATGTTCAAGATGTGAAGTACTGGCCAGCAACCAAGAAGTAAAGATCGCCATCCAGCTTTCTCGGCCCTGAATCTAGCATCCGGAGGCGTAGAGAAACTCACGCAACGACTGAAACGCCAGCGTCTGTGTCACGTCGCGCAGCTCAAGGAAGAACCCATCTTCTGTAATTTCAACAATCCGCGCACCGGGGATGGCTGCCACAATCGGCGAGTGCGTCACCACGATGAACTGCGCACCCGCCTCCGCGGCGCGATGGATTTCCGCCATGAGCGTCATCTGCCGCACGAGCGAAAGCCCAGATTCCGGCTCGTCGAGGATGTAGAGCCCGCGCCCATCAAAGGAACGCTGCACGACGTCCATGACGGACTCGCCATGCGACATCGCGGTCGAACCAACGTTGTAGTGCGCCTCCGCTCGCAGGAAGTAGCCGTCCTTGGGCGCGGTACCTAGCCGCAGGCTCGCCCACCTCCGGAGGGGATTGATGGGACCGGCGGAGCGCTGCACACCCCATATCCCACCGCGCTCAGGAAAGCCGTACTCGAAGGCAATGCCCTCGGCGAGCGTCGACTTTCCTACCCCGTTGTCCCCGGTCAGCACGGTCACCGGCGCACGCAGGTCCAGTCCTTGGCGTCGCAGCGCCACGAAACCAGGAACGGAGGACACCCACTCAGGTCCGTGGCCGCCGTCCAGCGCGGCATAGGCGTCGACATAGAAGTCTCTCATTCGCCCTCCCCAATAAGAAACGCGGCGGTCCCCAATGGATCGGCAAGGAACTCGCGCGCGGCGTGGACAGCTTCCGTCGCTTCGGGAGCGACGGGCGCAATCCCCTTGTCGCCGAACGCGTAGACGGTCGCGCCTTGCATGCTGAGGAAGACTGGCGAGTGCGTCGCGAGGATGACCTGCGCGCCCTGGGCGGCGAGGCGCTCGAGCTGCGTGACAACCTCGACCTGCCGGGGATAGGACAAGCCGTCTTCCGGCTCGTCGAGAATGATCATTCCGTCAGAATGGAAGCGTCTCTCGACGAGGGCGAGCAGACCCTGGCCGTGGCTGAGAAACGGCAGGTCACTGAGCGGATCGGGATTCTCCGGGCTGTGGATCTGGTGGTGATACTCGCTCAAGTTGAGGAAGGTCTCGCCGCGCAAGAAGTACACGTCGCGCGGGTTGTGCGCCCGCGAGCAGATGAGCCACTCGGGATAGTCCTCGTCGCCGGTGGCAAACCGGGCGTGGCGCGAGCCGCCCTCGGGATTGACGCCAAGCCCCACGGCGATGGCCTCGAGCAGCGTGGATTTTCCGGCGCCGTTATCCCCCACGACGACGGTCACGGGCGTAGGCAAACGCAAGGCGCCGCCGGGCAGCGCTGCGATGAGCACGCCCAGGCGGCGCATGTGTTCCGGCACGCCGGGCAGTCCCTCCCCAATAAGCTCCGGGGCGGGACGCACACTCGTGAGGAACATGGCGACGAAAGCGTGAGCCTACTTCTGGGCCGCGCGACGCTGGCGGGCGAACTCGGAAAGCACCGCACCTGCCGCCACGGAGGCGTTGAGGGATTCAACCCAGTCGGTCATGGGGATGGACATGATGGCATCGCAGTTCTCGCGGACGAGGCGCGAAATGCCTTTGCCCTCAGAGCCGATGACGATGACAACGGGGTCGGTGCCACCGTTGTAAGTATCGAGGGTGTGCTCGCCTCCCGCATCCAGGCCAACAACCTGGTAGCCGGCCTTCTGGAAGTCCTGGACCGTGCGGGTCACGTTGGTCACGCGAGCCACCGGCAAGCGCGCGGCGGTGCCGGCGGAGGTACGCCAGGCCACCGCGGTGACGGAGGCGGAGCGACGCTCTGGGATGATGACACCATGGCCGCCGAAGGCCGCGACGGAGCGGATGACTGCGCCGAGATTGCGCGGGTCGGTGATGTTATCGAGGATGACGAACATACCCGGTTCCTGGGCATCGCGGGCCCGATCCATCAGGTCATGAACGTCGGCATACTTGTACGGCGGGATCTGCAGACCAATGCCCTGGTGCATGCCGTTACCGGTCATGCGATCCATCTCGTGGCGCTGGACCTCAAGGATCGGGATGTTGCGGGTATTGCACATGGCCACTGCCTCCGACAGGCGGGCATCATTACGCGTGCCCTGCACGATGTAGAGGGAGGTAGCAGGCACCTTGGCGTGCAGGCACTCGATGACCGGATTGCGGCCGACGACCATCTCCGCGGTCTCCTTGTGGTGGCGGCCCGAATTACGGCGCTCGCGCTCCAGCTTCGCCTTGTGCTTGGCGTGGTAGATACGGTCCTCGGCCTTGGGCGTGGGCCCCTTGCCGGCTAGGCCCTTGCGGCGCTGGCCGCCAGAACCTTTCGTGGCGCCCTTCTTATTCGTCTTGCGGATACCTGCGCCGCCGCGGCCATGGGTACGTGCCATAGTTCTTCTCCTTATGTTGTCCTCGGCCTATGCCAAGGACGGTTAATCCGCCAGGGACCAGGTGGGGCCGTCGGCGGTGTCGATGATGGTAATACCCGCGGCTGCAAGGCGGTCGCGCACGGCGTCCGCAGTAGCCCAATCCTTTTCTGCGCGGGCGGTGGTGCGACGCTCCAGTTCGGCCCGAACGAGAACGTCCAGGGCCGCTTCAGCGCCGCTTTCTTCGGCACTATCTTTCCACTGTTCATCCAAGGGATCAAAGCCAAGAACCGCGGCCATGGCGCGCACGGCACCGGCAAGACGCTCGGCTTCCTCCCGGTTGCCTTCACTGAGCGCCTTATTGCCCGCGCGCACGGTGGTGTGGATTTCCGCCAGCGCCTTCGGCACAGCAATGTCATCGTTCATTGCTTCCTCGAAGGCCGGGGTCCACTCGCCCTTCTCGACACCCTCGAACTTGCCCACAAAGTCCTCGATGCGGCGATAGCCCGCCGCGGCCTCGGTCAGTGCTGCCTCCGAGTATTCCAATACCGAGCGGTAGTGCGCGGAACCCAAGTAGTAGCGCAGCTCCACCGGGCGGACGATCTCCAGCATGTTGGCAATGGAAAGCACGTTGCCCAGGGATTTCGACATCTTCTCTCCGGCCATGGTGACCCAGTGGTTGTGCATCCAGTAGTTGGCAAACTTGTCACCCGCCGCATGCGACTGCGCAATCTCGTTCTCGTGGTGCGGGAACTGCAGGTCCAGGCCGCCGCAGTGAATATCAAACTCGCCGCCCAGGTAATAGGTCGACATGGCCGAGCACTCCAGGTGCCAGCCCGGGCGGCCCTTGCCCCACGGGGTAGGCCAAGATGGCTCGCCCGGCTTAGCCGCCTTCCACAGCGCAAAGTCCTGCGGGCTGCGCTTGCCCACGGCATCCGACTCGCCCTGCTCCATGTCCTCGACGCGGTTGCCAGACAACGCACCATAGTCCGAGCCTTCCGTGGCATTCCACGCCGCGACGTCGAAGTAGACGGAACCGGAATCACCTTCGCCAGGCACGGCATACGCGAAGCCGGCGTCGATAAGCCGCTGCATGTACTCCACCATCTGCGTCACAAAGCCCGTCGCGCGCGGCTCTACAGAGGGCGGCAAAACGCCCAGGGTGTTATAAGCCTTGGTGAACTCGCGCTCATAGGTGGATACCCACTCCCACCAAGGGCGATTATTCTCGGCTGCCTTGGTGAGGATCTTGTCATCGATATCGGTGACGTTGCGCACCAAGGCCACGTCATAGCCCTGCGCGATAAGCCAGCGCCGCAGAATGTCGAAGGCGACGCCGGAGCGCAGGTGGCCAATGTGCGGCTGGGACTGCGGGGTGGCACCGCACAGGTAGATCGACGCTTGGCCGGGGCGAACCGGCTCGAACTCACGTTGGCTGCGGGTGGCGGTATCAAAAATGCGCAAAGTACTCACCCGGCCTAGTCTAATTGACTCGGGCGCGGCGGCTAGCGCGAGACGGCTTAGGCGCGCCAGACCACGGCCGTTGCCACGGCAGCGCGGCCCTCCTTGCGTCCGGTGAAACCGAGATGATCCGTCGTCGTCGCAGAGACGGACACTGGGGCACCGAGAATTTCGGTCAGCACGGACTCGGCTTCCTTCCGCCGCGGGCCCATCTTGGGGCTCTGACCAACCAGCTGTGCGGCGGCGTTGCCAATGGTGAAGCCTTCCTTCTCCAGCAGCTCGCGGCACTCACGCAGCAGCTGGGCGCCGGAGACCCCGTCGTACTCTGGCCGGCCCACGCCGACGAAGGAGCCGAGGTCGCCGAGGTTGGAGGCGGAGAGCAAGGCGTCGACAAGCGCGTGGCTCACCACGTCCCCATCGGAGTGGCCCTCGCAGCCATCCGCGTCCTCGAAGAGGAGACCTGCGATCCAGCAGGGCTTTCCGGGCTCGATCTGGTGGGCGTCGGTGGCGATTCCCACACGCGGGATAATCGGGTTAGTCACTAGGCACCTCGAAGATGGTCGGTTCGGCCTCATCCGTCACGGCCTTGGCCAGGACGAGGTCGATGGGGGTGGTGATCTTGAAGGCGAAGGTATCTCCCTGCACGGTCTCCACGCGCTCGCCGTGCCATTCCATGAGGCTGGCGTCATCGGTGGCGACGAAGTCAGGGTCCTGCGCCCAATAGTCTAGGTTGGCGCGGCGCAGCGCAGCCAGGTCAAAACCTTGCGGCGTCTGCACGGCACGCAAGCGGGAACGGTCCGGGGTGGACAGGACCGTGGTGCCCTCCACCTCTTTGATGGTGTCCGCCACGGGAAGGACCGGGATGACTGCGGTGGCACCGTCGAGCACGCGCTTGGCGACGCGCGCGATCATCCCCGGCGGCGTCAATGCACGGGCGGCGTCGTGGATGAGCACCACGGCATCCTCATCCGGGATGGCCTGCAGACCCGCCCAGACGGAATCGGCGCGCTCACCCCCGCCGTGGACGATGCGCACGGGAACATCAGAATCGATGCGGTTGAGGATACTGGCGGCATAACCCTCCATGGAGGGGCTAACGAGAACAATGATCTCATCGACGAATTCCGAGGTGATCATGGCCCGGACGGAACGCTCCAGCAAGGTGCGCCCGCGCAGCTCCACGTAGGCCTTGGGAACCTCGGCCCCGAGGCGCGTCCCCTGACCGGCGGCCGCGACGAGAGCAATGACGCGGGCGGTGGAACGGGTATTAGTCTTCGTCGTCGAAGGAGAGGTCATCGAGATCGACGTCATTGTCAATGTCGGTGGTAATGGACTTGTCCTCCACCAGGCCGGCGGCGCGGTGGCGCTCGATGGTGGCGTTGATTTCCTCCATCATGGTGTCAGCCTTCTTCTCATCAACCGGCTTGGCCAGGGAGAGCTCACCGACCAGAATCTGGCGGGCCTTGGCCAGCATGCGCTTCTCACCGGCGGACAGGCCACGGTCCTGGTCGCGGCGCCACAGGTCACGCACGACTTCCGCCACCTTGTTGATATCGCCGGAGGCGAGGCGCTCCTGGTTGGCCTTGTAGCGGCGGGACCAGTTGCCGGCCTCCTCAACGTCTACTTCGCGCAGGACGGAGAAGACCTTTTCGAGGCCTTCCTTGCCCACGACATCGCGCACGCCCACCATCTCAACGTTCTTGGAAGGCACACGGACCACCAGGTCGGACTGGTTGATTTGGAGAACGAGGTATTCGAGCTCCTCGCCGCCCATCTCCCGCGTTTCAATCGCCGTAATCTTGGCGGCGCCGTGGTGGGGGTAGACGACGACCTCTCCGACCTTAAATTCCATTGCCACTCCTTGTGAAGCCTTTGAGACGATGCCCATCGTGTGCGCTCGGCGTACTCTCGGTGGGCCGCATATACAGGGAGTCTATTCTAGCACGCTGCTTTCTACCCCTCCTCCCCCGCCCAGGTGCTGCGCACTGACTGCACTACACCACAATGGCGGCTGATATAAAGCCCGGCTACCCCCGGTCTACCCAAGGGGTTTAGCGGAAACTGTGTGCTTTCCCCCCAGAGGTACTAGGCTAAAGCGTTGATAAGCTTTGTGATCGCAATTCAATGGAGGACACTCACAGTGCAGTCCCTGAAGTCCGCCGCTCGCTGCGGTGCCATCATGTCAGTTACCGCCCTCTCCGCGCTGGCCTTGGCGTCCTGCTCGGCCGGTCATGTTGCGCAGACCGCGGAAAAGGTGATTGCTGTCGACGGCGCATCCGCAAGCTCCGAAGATGGCAAGGTGGCCGTACGTGACGTCACCATTCAGGTTGAGCCGGACACCGGTGAGACCTCCCTGAAGTTCGTCGCCGTTAACCAGGGCTACAAGGTTGATGACGTTACCCTCGAGTCCGTCAGCGTCGATGGCCAGGACGTCCCTCTGGAAGGCGTCGAGCCGCTTCCGCGTGATCATGCCCTCTACGCCGATTCCCAGGCGAACCTGGACCGCCTCCCCAAGGATGGCAAGGACGAAAAGATCACCTACGTGACCACCTCCCTGGAGAATGAGGACTATGGCTTTGGCGGCTCCCGCCCGGTGACCTTCACCTTCAACACCGGCACCATTGAGGTTGATGCCACCGTGTCTGCCTCCCCGCTGCAGTCCGGCAACTATGACCGCGACCCGCAGTCCACCGAGGGCTACGCCGAGAACAAGTAGGCCTTTCTTCATAGAAACCGCCCCAGCTGCCAAAGTTGCAGCCCGTGATTCAAAGTTCCGGGAAAACTTTGGCAGGTGGGGCGGTTTCTTTTACGTTTTTACATAGCGTTAAGAGAGAGAAGAAGAGCCGTCCCGCGGTACATGGCCTGCACCGTCCTGCAGGCTGACGTCGATGTCCACGCGGCTTACTAGAGTGAGAAGCATGGCAAAAAAGGTTCGTCCCGTCCACACCTGCTCCGAGTGTGGCTTCGTCTCCCCCAAGTGGCTTGGCCGCTGCCCCGAGTGCGGCTCTTGGGGAACGCTTCAGGAAACCGCGGCGGCAGAGAGCGGTACTGCTGCCCAAGCTGCGGTGTCTGGGCGCCGTCCCACAGGCCTAACACCGACGAGCCCGGCGGTGCCGATAACCAAAGTGGGCGCGTCAGCAACGAAGGCCATCAATACCGGCATTGGGGAGCTTGACCGAGTCTTGGGCCGCGGCATCGTCCCCGGTTCGGTGGTGCTCATGGCGGGTGAGCCGGGAGTCGGCAAATCCACACTCCTGCTTGAAGTCGCTTCCCGCTGGGCGCAGCTAGGACGCACTGCACTTTATTCCACCGCAGAAGAATCCGCCGGGCAGGTCCGCGCCCGCGCTGAACGCACAGGGGCTTTGCACGAGACGCTCTACCTCGCGGCTGAGTCGAACCTCGACGTTGTCTTTGGGCACGTGGAGCAGCTCAAACCCAGCCTGCTCATCGTGGACTCCGTTCAAACCATGCACGCCGCCGGAGTCGAAGGCGTGGCCGGCGGCGTGGCGCAGTCGCGCGCGGTGACCGCTGCCCTGACCACGCTGGCCAAAACCACCGGCATCCCCATCCTCCTCGTCGGGCACGTGACTAAAGACGGCAACGTCGCCGGCCCGCGCGTGCTTGAGCACCTCGTGGACGTCGTCCTGAATTTTGAAGGTGACCGTCAATCCTCCCTGCGCCTTCTCCGGGGCCTGAAGAACCGCTTCGGTGCCACCGATGAGATGGGTTGCTTCGAGCAAACTGCGGCCGGTATTCGGGAGGTCGCGGATCCTTCTGGCCTCTTCCTCTCCCACCGCGGCAGCACCCCGGATGGCTCGGCGGTGACCGTCGCCATGGATGGTGTGCGCCCGATTCTGGCTGAGGTCCAGGCTCTCACCGTAGATCCAGTGGCGAAGAACCCGCGGCGCGTGGTGACGGGGCTTGATGCCAACCGCGTTCCCATGGTGCTCGCGGTGTTGCAGGCCCGCGCGGGCGAACGCACCAATGACAAGGATGCCTATGTGGCCACGGTGGGCGGCATGAAGATTCAGGAACCGGCAACGGACCTTGCAGTGGCCCTTGCCACGTGGTCCTCCTTGCACGAGCGGCCTTTGCCGCCGAAGACCGTGGTCATTGGGGAGGTTGGCCTCGCCGGCGAGGTGCGCCGCGTGCCCAACTTAGACCGCCGTTTGGCGGAAGCTACCCGCTTGGGTTACCGCTACGCCATCGTCCCGCCCGGAAAGGTGGAGGTCAGCGGGGGCATGCAGGTGCGCCAGGCAGCGACGCTAAGCGAAGCAATCGCTGCGCTTAAAGCAGATTGAAGGGGAGCGCCGGGGAGTAGTTCTCACCGATGACGGAGTGCAAGAAATAAGCACCTGGCTCAGCGTCCTCGCGGTCGGTGCACTTGCCTGGCTCGGAGCGCTTACGGGACCAATCCGCTTGGAAGTAGCGGGTCTCACCGGATTTGAAGGTCTGCTTGCCGGTTTCCACCGAGGCATAGCAATCGGTATCGGCCCACACGCGCTCGTTAGAGCCCATCTTGTAAACCTCGAAGCGCAGCTGTTCCTCATCCAGATCGATGGAGCAATCTGCCGTCGTCGGGTTAAAGACCTCCAAGTAGAAGGTCGGCATCTTATCGGCCGGAACGCTGTCCTCGTTAGTCTTGGCCAGCACCTTGAGGTCTTGGAGGGAACACGTCTTCTTGGTGGGATCGACGGTCAACTCCCCCGGCTTCGCCTCAGACGATGGCGCTTCCTTGTCCTGCTCGCCTTCCTTCGGCTCAGCAGATTCCGAGGCTTCAGCGGATCCCTCGGCCGCGGTGGACTCGGTTGTCTCGACCGGCGAGGTGGTTTCCTTCGAAGGTGCCAAGGTATCCGAAGCCGCTGCCTGCTGCGATTCCGTTCCCGGTTCCTCCGAACCGCTAAAAAGCGCGGTGGCAGCCCAAATAAGAACGATCACGAGTACCAAGATCGCCACGAGCGCGGCGACGCGACGGCGCACATAGATCTCTCGCGGCAGCTGCTTCGGGGTACGGGATGGCTCAGTCACAGCTCTTAGTTTAAGGGGACCGAAGCCTAACCCGGGCCAGCCCGGGGCCGCGTGTCTTGAGCAGCAGCTTCTATGCACTCACCCGAGTAACCGGGTGAGTACAACGGTTACTTCACGCCGTGTAGGACGACGGTTTCCACGCTAGAATCCTCAAGGAGGTAGCGCAGGCCGACGATGCCGAGCGTGCCGGCGTCGAGAAGCCGGCGTGCAGCCGGAATATCGGAGATGATCTGGGAAACCACCTGCGCGGTGTTTTCGCGCTCGAAGTCAGCGCACTCTTCGCGGCCATCGCGCTTGGCCACCAGCGAGGCCGCGGCAACTTGCTCGATGATCGGGCGCTGCAGGCCCGTGGGCAATTCGCCACCATCCAGGAAGGCCTTAGCCGCGCCCACTGCACCGCAGGACTGATGCCCCATGACAACGAGCAGGTTGGCGTGGAGATTTTCTAAGGCGTAATCCAGCGAGGCCATCACCGCGCTGTCCAAAATGTGGCCCGCGGTGCGGATAACGAAGGCATCGCCGAAACCAATGTTGAACACGTGCTCGATCGGCGCGCGGGAATCGGAACAGGCCAACACAATGACGCGCGGGTCTTGCCCCTGGGTCAGCCCGGCGCGCAGCTTCGCATCCTGGTTAACGTCGATGAGGTTGCCCGTAACCAGGCGATGGTTACCTTCCTGGAGGGCTTCCCACACTTTCTGTGGATTCTGAGGAACTTTAGCTAGAGGCATGTTTCTTAGCTTAGTCCTCAGAGCCCTACACTGAGGTGCCTATGGATACCCAAGCTGTCGTGGAATGGTTCGATGCCCATGAGCGCCCCTTGCCGTGGCGCCGGCCGGGCACCTCAGCGTGGGGTGTGCTCTTAAGCGAGGTTATGAGCCAACAAACCCCGGTCGCTCGCGTGGCCCCACAGTGGGAGGAGTGGATGCACCGCTGGCCTACCCCACAAGACCTCGCGGCGGCATCCAAAGCAGATGTGCTGCGCGCCTGGGGAAAGCTGGGCTACCCGCGCCGCGCGTTGCGCTTGTGGGAGTGCGCGAAGGAGATTGGTGAGGGGGAGGTTCCGGGGGACGTCGCCAAGCTCTTGGCGTTACCGGGGATCGGTGAGTACACCGCCCGTGCTGTGGCCTGTTTCCATTTTGGGCACAACGTTCCGGTGGTGGATACCAACGTTCGCCGCGTCTATGCCCGCGCAGAGGAGGGGCGCTTCCTCGCGCCACCTCCCGCAAAACGCGAGCTGGCGCAGGTAGAAGCTTTGCTTCCGGAAGAGAACAGCCCGCGCTTTTCCGCCGCACTCATGGAACTCGGCGCCTTGGTGTGCACGGCCAAGAACCCGGACTGTGCCGCCTGCCCCATCAAAGCCTCGTGCGCTTGGCAGCTCGCGGGCTGCCCGGAGCCTAGTGAGGAGGAGGCCGCGCGGGCGAAAAAGCGCGTGCAGAAGTTCACCGGCACGGACCGGCAGGTGCGCGGGCTGCTTCTCGACGTCCTCCGCGCCACCCCTCATCCCGTCGAGCAATCCGCGCTCGACGCGGTATGGCCAGATGCGGCACAGCGCTCGCGCGCACAAGCCTCACTACTCGAGGATGGGTTGATGGATGTCAACGACGAGGGTTTGTTCCACCTGCCGCACTAGGCACGTGTGAGAAGTCGATGAGGTGGCCGAAGGTCCAGTCGCGGTCAGTCAACAGGCGGGCGAGGATGAGCCCGCAGCCAATGGCCGCCACGGCCATCGAGGCGGTAGCGAAGTTGCTCAACGCCTGGTCCATGTTGCCCACATTAAGGTGGTAAACGGTGCGGAACATGGAGGTTCCTGGGATCATGATGACGGACGCCGGCACCGTCGTGGTGATGCGCGGTAGATGCGCGCGCTTGGAGGCCACCGCACCCAAGAGCCCCACGATGAGACCGCCGGCGAACGCGCCGACGTAAGTCGTGGCCCCGACCCCGATGAGGATTAGGCGTACGAGGTTAGCCACCGTACCCACCGCGGCCGCCACGAGCACCATCCGGCGCGAGGAGTTAAAGAGGAACGCGAATCCGGAAATGCCCAGGAAGCTGGCTGCTGCGGCGGCGAGGTACCACACAGGTGCATAGTCCGGGATTCCCGGTTCCGGGGTCAGCTCCGTGGTCCAGCTGACCAACGCCACGGTAAAGGTCGCAGCGGTGATCACCGTCAGCGCGTAAGTCAGGCGGGATAACCCGGCCTCGAAGTCGAAGCGCGCGAGATCAATGAGCGCGGAGAACAACGGGAAACCGGGAATGAGGAAAAGTACGGCGGCCACATAGCCCGAAGAAAACTCCGATGGATCCGCCACTCCGGCGGCGGCCACGGCCTCGGTGGTGAAGAAGTACACGAGGCTAGCCACCGTTCCAGCCGCCACGATGCAGCCCAGCTGGTGAACGTGCTTGCCGTGTAGGACCGCGCGGGTGAGCTGGCCACAAAAAGCGGCGAGAGCCACCAGCAGAATCGCCAGCGGCGTAAAGAAGTTCAGGACCGCGAAAGAGGCGCACGCAATCGCCGCCGCGGCCGCCAAGAACCAACGATTCCACCGCTTGACCACCCTCGACTCGATGGAATCAAGCATCTCCGTGAGCTCTTCAGCCGTAATGCCCGCGTACAGCCTGTGATGGGTAAGGTCCTCCAGCGCCTCAATGCGGGAGGCGTCGACGGCGGGTGAATGCTGCTGGGCCACCACGGTGCGAAACTCGCGGCCGCGGTGAAACGTGCATGTTATCTGGGTGACGCCGACGTTGGCGTCGAGCCGATCAAAGCCGAGCGCGCGGGCGGCACGCTTCATGCCGCGCAGCACGCGGTAGCCGGACGTTCCCGCACCCATGAGCATCATGCCTAGGCGCAGGACGACGTCGGCCTCGTACCCCATGCGGACATAGTCGCTGTTGGGGTGAGAAGTCATTAGCGCCAGCGTCCCCGGAAGTTCAGACCGCCGGGCAGGTTGACCCACATGCCGCCGCGGGAGTTAAAGGTCACGGGGCCGACCTTCGTCGACATCGACGCACCGGAGCCGGAAACGTTGATCCAGCTGTTCTTTCCGGTCTTCTTGCGCTTACGAAAATAGATTCCCATGCGCGCTAGCTTAGCGCAGCGAAGTCGCTGCACCCCAGCGAAAGAAGGATTAGTCTAACGACATGAAACTGATCTCTCCCCGCGCCCTCCTAGCCGCCCTCGCACTCGCGGCTACCGCACTGGCACCCGCAGTGGCATCGGCGGCGCCCGGCACGCCGGTCTCCTCGCATCCGATCGATCACGTGGCTGCCATCTCCGGAGTCAAAGCCGAGAAGATTTCCTACGAATCCACCCTCATGGACGGCCGCCTCACCACCGTCACGGGTGTCATTTACGAGCCTTCCGCTGCGTGGAACGGCCCAGGTGAGCGCCCCACCATCGTCTTCGCACCCGGTACCCGCGGCGCGGGTGATCAGTGTGCACCGTCTAATGCCGCACAATCGGTGGGCAACCTCGCTCTGGGTCCGGCCAACCAGGTCACCCTCAATATGAACTACGAGTACGCGCTCTATCAATACGCCGCGCAACAGGGCGTGCGCGTGGTCACGACGGACCTGGTTGGTCTCGGCACGCCAGGTCACCACACCTACGTCAACCACGTTGAGGAAGCGCACGCGGTTCTCGACGCCGCCCGCGCCACCCTCCGCCACGTCAACGCGCCGGCCGATGCCCCCGTTGGCTTCGCCGGCTATTCCCAGGGTGGCGGCGCCGCCGCGGCCGCAGCCGAGTACGCGGCAACCTATGCTCCTGAGCTCAACGTCAAAGGCACCTACGCCGGCGCCCCACCGGCTGATCTCTTCGAGGTTATGAACGCGGTCGATGGCTCCTCCATCGTTCACGTTTTGGGCTATGCCATCAACGGCTATGCGGAGCGCAGCCCTGATTTTTATAACGAGATCGTCACCGAGATGAACCCGCGCGGCATGCACTTCCTCGCCAGTGCCGCCCACGCCTGCATCGGCGATTCGATCGCGACGTGGGGCTTTACCCATACCAGCCAGCTGACCAAGACGGGTGAGTCCTTCGGCGAGCTCGTCCGACGCAAGCCAGCCGCCGCCCAGATGCTCGCGGAGCAACGACTGGGCCAGCGTGCCCTCAACGCCCCGATGTTGGTCATGAACTCCCCCACCGATGACCTCATCCCCTACGAGCAGTCCCGCACGATGGCGGGCAACTACTGCTCACTCGGCGGCACCGTCCAGTTTGAGGCCGCGAACCCCGTCGATATTCTCCCCCGCTCTGGGGCTAACCACGCCGTTGGCATCATCAGCTCGGTTCCACGCGGCGTGGATTATCTGATTGACCGCTTCAAGGATGTCCCTGCACCCTCTAACTGCCAAGCTTCCTAAGGGCTTAGTGCAGAGGCTCTAGTGCAAACCGCCCAGGGATGCGAATGGCTCCTCGGCCTGGATGTCGTGCAAGGGCACGCGCACCCAAGGCGAATCACTGTGTGCGAGCAGCTCGGTGAGCCGTTGCGATTGATCCTTCATCGCAGCGGTGACGTCGGGCTCACCATCACTCGCCCAGATCATTCGGCCCCACCAGAAACTTGCGGCTACGTCAGCCCACGACACGAAGTAGCGCTGCAGGGTCGCCACGGCCTTGTCCGAAATCTGAAGGAACTCTTCTGGAGAGATCCACCCCAGCTCCGTTGCCGGGCCACCAACGTTGTGAACACGGATTATGTCCCATGCGCGCGTAGTGGTGGGCAGTGCCGGGGCCGCTGCTTTGGCAAAGCCCTCCGAGCGCAACATCCTTACGAGGTAGCGGAACTTATGTTCACCACGACGCGGATCCGCGCCTTGGGCAATAAAGAAGTCTTTGATGAACTCGACCTTTTCCTCCACTTCCGCATCTAGCTCGCGCTCGGGGACGTCCTTCACGGCGTATGCGAGGGGTAAAACCAGGTCATTTTCCACGTGCTGGCCACCTTCGAGCAGAGCATCAATAACCTGATACGCTTCCTGTGCACCAGTGACCCCCCAGTTTTGCTCGAGAGATGTTTTGTAGTACTTGGCCGCCCTTGCGTTGATGGCCTCAACCCCTAGCGGGGTCGCAAACGCCTTATTGCTCTTGTACACCATTCCCCAAGAGTGGCGGCGCACCTCATCTTTGCTCGGCGCCGGCTCCGGCCACGGGAACTTTGTAAGGCGGTAGATCCAAGTATCATCAAACTTTGCTGGCGTGAACGTTGAGCTCATACCCACTCAACGTACCGAGGTTTCTGGCGCGGTTCCGTGGTGCCCCATCCATCACCCCTATGCTGGGGGGTGATCTACGCCATAATTCAGCACACCCAGTCACAGTTTTTGATGGGTTGTTAGTCTCGTGTGCATGACAGGACCCCAAATTGCATTGACAGACCGGCCAGATCTCGGTGCTGCACTTAAACGTGCTGGTGATTCCGAGATTGTGCACGCTGCCGCCGCAGCCGTTGTAGAAGGCCTTGGTGTCGACGAAATTGTGCTGGAAGCCGCCGCCACGAAAGCAAGCGGGGTGGATGGTGCCGCGTTTGTCACCAACCGCAGGATCCTCGTGACCGCCGATAAGAAGGATCCAACTCATTTTGAGTTCCTTGAACTTGACAACCTAGGCAACGTCACAGTTCTGCCCTACCAGGATGGCTGGGCCGTCGTGGCTCAGCTCTACAACACATACAAAGTGTGGAGCGGGTTCACGGAAAAGGCCGCGCGTCGCGTGCAGTTTGCCGCCCAGTGGGCCCTGACCGCAGGCCGGGAGGCACGAACGGAGGCCTCGCGCACGGTGTCTTCGGAGGAACTTTTTAAACGGTGGAAAGAAAACAAGCACCGTCTCAATCGCGACAGCGTAGAAGCGCGTGTTGAGTCGATGCGCTCCCTGTATTCCGACATTGATTCACGGTGGTGGACTGAATAATGAGCCGACTTGCATACCCGGGTTCGCCCGATCACCTTAACGGGGCGGAAGACACGTCACACATCAAAGAAGGCCAGACAGTTGCGGATAATGGCTACCGCCATTTCATCAAGCATGGCTCACTACTAGACCCAGGCGCGGCTTCGAAGAATGCATCGGGCACTGCCTCCACGTCGAACCCCACCGCGGGCACGACAGGTGTCCACACCGATGGCCCGAAGCAAGGCCTCAGTGTAAAGAAGCAGCTGTTGCTCCTTCCGCTAGTAATCGCGGTCATCGTGGTGGTAGCGATTGGTTACGTCGCAGCTAAAGACGCTCTCTTTGGTGACAAGTCTGAGGATTCGGCCGCTCCTGCGCAGCCCGCCGCTGAAGCACCTGCCGATTCCGGGGCTTCCAACGGTGACACCGACGGCGCGACCGGTGGCGATTCTGCTGGCGACGCTCAAAGCGGCCTCACCCCCGCCGACCAAGCACCCGAGCCGATTGCTGACTTCGTGGAAGTGTGCACAGATTATGAAGTGATGTTCAGCTACTACGGCGCGGATAACTCCCCTGCCCCAGAAGCGAAAGGCATCAACTGTTCCGTGGATACTACGAAAGCACCTGAGGTTGGTTACGTAGTCTTCACCGATGACCCTGCCGCCACCGCTGCCGTTCGTGACGGCAAACCCGTCTTGAAGGCCGCTGAGATTTCCGCAGAATCAACGCGCGGTTCCACATTCAAGGCCCAGCGATTGGAGGCCATGTTCACTGTTCAGGAAATCCTCCCTGACGATAAGGGCATCGTTGAGTACATGATCAAGAGTGATGACCCTGAGGTGGCAAAGAAATCACTGGTAGATCTCGGCGTGGCCAAGTAAAACCGCATCGATTCGCCCACCGTTTTTCATTTTCATTTAATTGTCAATAGGCACCGGCGGTGATAGGCTGAGTGCATGGCACACGAGCACCACGACCACGATCACTCCAGCACGCCGCTGCGCGCACTTATAATCGCGCTGAGCATTACCGGCACCGTCTTCTTCGCGGAGTTGATCGGCGGCTGGTTGGCGGGTTCGATGGCGCTGATGGCGGATGCGATGCATATGCTTTCCGACGCCGCCGGGCTCATCATTGCGGTGATCGCGGTGTTGATTGGGCGTCGACAAGCATCAGCCCAGGCCACATACGGCTACCGGCGAGTGGAGGTGCTTGCGGCGCTGGCAAATGCGGTGATGGTGCTGGCGATCTCGGTGTGGATTGTCGTCGAAGCGGTGCGCCGCCTGCAGAACCCGGCCGAGGTGCAGGGCGAGGCAATGCTGATCATCGCGGTGATCGGTCTCGTGGCGAATGCGCTATCGGCGTGGGTGCTCCACCGGCACCGCGAATCCTCGATCAACGTGGAGGGCGCGTTCTTGCACGTGCTGGTGGATTTGCTCGGTTCGGTCGCCGTGATTGTGGCGGGCATCGTGGTGCTGACCACGGGGTTTGTGGCGGCGGACGTGATCGCCTCCCTCGTGATCGCGGCGATGGTGCTGCCGCGTGCCTGGCAGCTCATGCGTTTGTCGGCGAGCGTGCTACTCGAGCAGGTTCCGGCGGGCTTCGACGCCAGCGTGATCGAGCCCGCACTGCGGCAGGTCGACGGCGTTGCCGATATTCACGACCTGCACCTATGGAGCCTGGACGGAGTAAACGTGCTTACGACCGTGCATATCGTGCGCGACGGCACCGTCGACACCGGCCCACTGTTGGATGCCGCCCAGCACGCCCTGCGCGAACACGGCATCGAGCACTCCACCATCCAGATCGAGCACCCGGAGCACGAATCCCACGAGACAGTGTGCTGATTCAGTTCTAATACTGGACCGGTCATGGTGTTAAAGAGGGATTAGATTCCGCCGCGCCCGATCGCGCAAAGAAAGCCCCGAACCGCACGGAGTGTCACTCGCATGCGGTTCGGGGCTATTCCTTATGGGCCCAGTGTAGGGCCCGAGTCAGCGCTTAGAGCGGCTGGCCAGCACCGGCACCTGCCGGCGGCGGGTTGCCGTCATCACCATCATCGTTGTGGGATTCCTCAGCGGAGTCGCTACCAGACTCATCGAGGACGTCCGGGGCGACAGTGTCGGGGCCATCGGAGTCTGGGCCGTGAGTTTCGGCATCGATCTCGGTGGCGAGTTCCTCATCGGCCTCACGCACGGCGGTCTCCTCAAGCTCCTTGTCGAAGGTATCCTCCGGCAGCGGGCGCGGACGCGGGGTGAAGGTAAAGGATGCGGAAGAGTTGTCCTTGGACTCGCCGTCCCAGCCTTCAACATCCACGGTGATGATCTCACCGGCGCCAATTTCACCGAAGAGGATCTTCTCGGAGAGCTGATCCTCAATCTCGCGCTGAATGGTGCGACGCAGCGGGCGAGCACCCAAGACCGGGTCGAAGCCACGCTGAGCCAGCAGATCCTTGGCCTTCTGGGTGAGCTCGATGCCCATGTCACGCTCGGAGAGCTGCTTCTCCACGCGGGCGATGAGCAGCTCCACCATCTCGACGATCTGCTCCTGGGTGAGCTGGTGGAAGACCACAATCTCATCGATACGGTTGAGGAACTCGGGGCGGAAGTGCTTCTTCAGCTCATCGTTGACCTTGTTCTTCATGCGCTCGTACTGCGCATCCGCATCATTCTCGGAAGAGCCGGTGAAGCCCAAGCCCACGGCCTTCGAGATGTCCTGGGTACCCAGGTTCGAGGTGAAGATGAGCACCGTGTTCTTGAAGTCCACGATGCGGCCCTGACCATCGGTCAGGCGGCCATCCTCCAGCACCTGCAGCAAGGTGTTGTAGATCTCCTTGTGGGCCTTCTCAATCTCATCGAAGAGCACCACGGAGAAAGGCTTGCGGCGGACCTTCTCGGTCAACTGGCCGCCTTCCTCGTAGCCAACATATCCCGGAGGGGCACCGAAGAGGCGGGAGGCGGTGAAGCGATCGTGGAACTCACCCATATCGATCTGGATGAGGTCATCATCCGAACCGAAGAGGAAGTTAGCCAGCGACTTCGACAGCTCCGTCTTACCCACACCGGACGGGCCGGCGAAGATGAAGGAACCGGAAGGACGACGCGGGTCCTTCAGACCAGCACGGGTGCGGCGGATGGCGCGGGAGACAGCCTTGACGGCATCGTCCTGGCCGATGATGCGCTTATGCAGCTCCTCCTCCATGTTGAGGAGACGGTTGGACTCCTTCTCGGTGAGCTTAAGAACCGGAATGCCGGTCCAGTGAGCGAGAACCTCTGCGATCTGCTCCTCACCGACCTCGGCGATCTCCTCCAAGTCACCAGAGCGCCACTGCTTTTCCTTCTCCGCACGCTCTTCACCGAGCTTGCGCTCCTTATCGCGCAAACCAGCGGCCTTTTCAAAGTCCTGGGCGTCGATCGCGGCTTCCTTCTCCTTGCGGACCTCGGCGATGCGGTCATCGACCTCACGCAGGCCCTCCGGAGCGGTCATGCGCTTGATGCGCATGCGGGCACCGGCCTCATCGAGGAGATCCACGGCCTTATCCGGCAGGAAGCGGTCGTTGATGTAGCGGTCAGACAGGGAGGCGGCAGCCTTGAGAGCTTCATCCGTGTAGGACACGCGGTGGTGTGCCTCGTACTTATCGCGCAAGCCCTTGAGGATCAGAATGGTGTCATCGAGGGAAGGTTCTTCCACCTTGACCGGCTGGAAGCGGCGCTCGAGAGCAGCATCCTTCTCAATGTGCTTGCGGTACTCATCCAAGGTGGTGGCACCAATGGTCTGCAGCTCGCCGCGAGCCAACTTCGGCTTCAACAGCGAGGCAGCATCGATAGCGCCCTCAGCGGCACCCGCGCCAACCAAAGTGTGGATCTCATCGATAAAGAGGATGATGTCACCGCGCTGGTTAATCTCCTTAAGCACCTTCTTCAGGCGTTCCTCGAAGTCACCGCGGTAGCGCGAACCAGCCACCAAGGAGCCCAGGTCCAGCGAGTAGAGCTGCTTATCCTTGAGGGTCTCCGGGACCTTGCCGTTAACGATATCGAGAGCCAGGCCTTCGACCACGGCGGTCTTACCCACGCCGGGCTCACCGATGAGC
>NZ_KV817278.1:45427-117473 GCF_001814605.1 Corynebacterium sp. HMSC074C01
TACCCACGCCGGGCTCACCGATGAGCACCGGGTTGTTCTTCGTGCGGCGGGACAGCACCTGCATAATGCGCTCGATCTCAGAATCGCGGCCCACTACCGGGTCCAGCTTGCCATCGCGCGCCGCCTGGGTGAGGTTGCGGCCGAACTGGTCCAGCACCAGGGAGTTGGAACGCTCACCCGAGCTGCCGGGGCCGCCACGGCCACCCTGGCCAGCGCCGGCACCGGCACCGGCACCTACCGGGCCTGCACCACCCTGGGACTGGTTGCCCTCTCCCTCGTTGCCCTCATAGCCGGAGAGCAGCTGGATAACCTGCTGGCGAACACGCGGCAAGTCAGCGCCTAGCTTCGTCAGCACCTGGGCTGCTACGCCGTCGCCCTCGCGGATGAGGCCGAGCAGCAGGAATTCGGTGCCGATGTACTTGTGTCCCATCTGCAGGCCCTCACGCAGCGAGAGCTCCAGAACCTTCTTCGCGCGCGGGGTAAATGGGATGTGGCCGGTGTGCGGCTGAGAACCTTGACCAATAATCTCTTCCACCTCACGGCGGACATCCTCCAGTGAGATGCCCATGGACTCCAAGGCCTTGGCTGCTACGCCTTCGCCTTCGTGGATGAGTCCTAGGAGGATGTGCTCGGTGCCGATGTAATTGTGGTTGAGCATGCGTGCTTCCTCCTGCGCCAAAACGATGACGCGGCGAGCACGGTCCGTAAACCTCTCGAACATTACCTCTTACCTTTCGCTCTAAATGTGTCATCCACTCTAACGCGCGGGGAGGACACTCCATTCACGATTTCCCTTCCCCCCTTCCCCTAAACCAACATTTCTGCAGGTAAAGGCACTGTACGCCGGTAGCGAACAGGTCATGATAAGGCAGCTTTTCGCACTAACCTGCCACAGAAGCTTCGCCACCTTAGAATGAAGAGGATTCTATATATCTCATCATCGACACCTCCACGAAGGATTTCCTCTCATCGTGACTATGCTCCCAGAATTTTTCACCACCCAGCACCAGCTGCGCCAGAAGGCAGTCCTGGACCAAGGAGCGGACTCCACGCTCTTCCTCGTGGAAGATCCCTCGCATGATGAGATGCTCGTGGAGATATATGGCCCGGAAAACCGCGGTGTGCTCCGCCAATCCGGCATCGTGGGGCAGCTTCAGCACAGCGCCATCGCCCCCATCGTGGGCACGGGAACGATGAACAGCGGTCAGGAATTCTTTGTGCGCCGCAGCCTGCCGGGCCAGCAGTTGTCGGATTTCACCTCCTCCGGCATCGGCGCGCAGCACCTTTCCCGCGATGAGGCCATCGCTGTCTTCGCGCCGTTGGCTGACGCGACCGATTTCCTGCTCCAGAAAGGCCGCGCCAACTACGCTCTCCGCGCGCTCAATCCGCGCCGCATCATCCTGACCAATAATCGCTCGAATGCCTTCTTCGCGGCAGTTGGCCCAGCCACGGGCTCCGAGGCCCCCAACGCAACGGCGAAGGAAGCAATCGACCGCCTCGCACAACTCCTCGCCGCCGCTTACCCATCCTTCCGCGCAGCAGCCGCTTATACCTCGGCATCCGCCGTCGTTGATTCTCTCCGAAATGCTGGCGCGGGGACCTCCAATGCCAGCATGACCGGCGCCAACGCGGCTGGTATGAACAGGTCCGACACGGGTACGCCGCAGTGGCAACCGGAGCAGCAGCACGCTGCCACCCCGCAGGGAGACTGGGGGACGCAGCCGCAGCAGCAGGTCCCCGCACCCGCCCCCGCGGAAGCCTCCGGAAAACGCGGGTCGACATCGAAGAGCAAGGTCTTTGCTGGCCTCGGCGTGGGTCTTCTCCTCTTGGCCCTGATCGGCGGCCTGCTGTGGTTCTTCTTGGGACGCTCAGCGTGGTCTGAGGCGGAGCAGGCGCTTGTCGACGACCACCCGGGCCTCATCAGCTCCCGCCCCGGCGGGGAAGGTTTTGACGGCGCTACCTGCGAATCCCGCGATCCGGAGGATGGTCAGGACGCGAAGATCACCTGCGTTGGTGACGGTGTGGGCTACTCCGTGGCGCGGTACGGGGACGTCGCCAAGCGCGATGCAGCTGCCCCAGCGCAGGATGCACAGGAACTGTCCAACGGGCAGTGCACCGTGCACAGCTACGATGTTTCCGAATCCGAGCCGGTGTTCTATATGAGCGCCGAGGACTCTGCTGACGCCGTCCTCGTGTGGGGCGAGGATGCCGAAGAGCTACGCCTGAACATGCCGCTGTGCTAAGCCGCGCGCTCACTCCGCGTAGCTAGTCCGAACGGTTAGTCCGCACGCCGGAGCAGCGGTGCAATCACCGCAATGGCAGTACCGGCTACGCCGGCGAAGAGGAAAGCCCAGTGTGTTCCCTGAGCCGTCGCTGCGGCCGGCCCCATCCCTGCGGCGGCGCCGGCTTGGGTGCCGCGCGTGAGGAAGACAACGAGGAAAGCAGTTCCCATCGCACCAGCCAGTTGCTGGAAGGTGTTCATGATGGCCGAGCCGTGCGAGTAGAGCTTCTCCGGAAGTGAGGACAGCGCGGTGGTCATCAGCGGCGTCATCATCAAACACATGCCGAGGGAGAAAACTACGTGCATGCCCACGACCATCCACACGGCTGAGTTCTCTCCCAAGGTGGCCATGAGCCACAGGCTGGCCACCATGAACAGTGAGCCCGGAATCATCAGGGGGCGCGGGCCATAGGAATCAAAAAGACGGCCTACAATCGGGGAAAGGAAAGCTTGAAGGATGCCTCCCGGCATCACCGCGAGCCCCGTGGTGAAGGCCGTAGCGCCCAGGGTAGTTTGCAGGTAAATGGGCAGGACCGTGACCATTCCCAGCATGAGTCCAAAGGACAGGACGAGGATGATCACCGCGAGAGTGAAGTTGCGTACGCGAAAAGGTCGCAGATCCATCAGGGCGCGGTCCTCAAGCGCGAGGCGCCTCTGCCGGCGGATGAAGACGACGAGCGCGATAACGCCCACCACGGTGACGGCGATATCCACCCAAGCGCCGCCCTGCAGCATTTTCTCTATCGAGGACAATCCATAAATCAGACCGCCGAAAGCGCATGCGGAAAGAATGACGGAGAGACCGTCGAGTGGGGTATCGCGGTTCTCACCAACATCGCTCAGGCGCCAGAGCCCGGCAACCAAGATGAGGGCGATGAGCGGCACCATGGCCCAAAAGATGACGTGCCAGGTGAAGTGGTTGAGAATGGCCCCGCCAACCGTTGGCCCCAGTGCCGGGGCGACGGAAATCACCACGGAAATAATGCCCATGACCGTGCCACGGCGCTGCGCTGGGACCAACGTCATGGCAACGGTCATGAGAGTGGGGATCATCAGCGCGGTTCCACCGGCCTGAAGTACGCGCCCCAAGAGTAAAACGATGAAGCTCGGGGCGAGGGCCGCCACCACGGTTCCGGCTAGGAAGAGTCCTGCGGAGGCGATGAAAATCTGCCGTGTGGTGAGCCGCTCCAACAGGAAGCCGGTTGTCGGGATGACGACGGCCATGGTGAGCATGAATCCCGTCAACAACCACTGCGCGCTCGTGGCGGGAATGCCATAGTCCGCCATGATGGCCGGCAGCGCGACGGATAGCGAGGTCTCGTTGAGAATCATGACCATCGCCCCCAGCACCAGGATGCTGAGGTTGATCACTACCTTGGAGGGAATCTCAGCGGACATGCGGCCAGCCACACCTTTCAACTACTTAACTCTGTGGACCTCGCACTGGAGCTGTGAAAGTCAGCGCGCGAAGATTTTAGAGTACTCCCAAGGTCACCGGGCATGCCACATGAGCCAAGCCGCGGGCCTTCTTAAGACCGCCGCGGCTGGCGATGGCTTCGTGATACGCCTTAGGGCATGGTCTCCATGTTGCGGGGTGTGATGACCACGACGCTGCCACCGCTGTCCAGACTGCAGCCCAGCAGACGGTTTTCAGGGGTATCCTCCCACAGTTTCGGTGCACCGTAGGAACAGTGTCCAAGGTCAGTGGTGAGGTGGCCACGGTTTCCGCCCTCGCCGGCCTGCCAATCATGGTTGGCGTATTCATCCAGCAGCTCCATGGCGTCAGTGCAGTCGGTGCCATCTTCCTGCACGTACACCAAGCCGGTCTCCTCCCCGCGTGTGCCGCTCTCACCGCACACCGCTCCGGTGTTGGCCATGCCATTCGCATCTGGCTTCGCGGGGAAAGTATCGGAGTAGTACTGGCCATCGTCCTTGACGGTGAAATGGTGCCCGTTCGCCTTGACCACGAACTCGTTGCCGCTGAGTGCTTCAAAGGTTCCGCCATCAAAGCTCACGGTCTCACCCTCGTTGAGCGTTGCAACCTCTGTCGGTGTATAGAACTCAATGGCCCACACCGGGAAGAAGCCGCGGTCGCCGAGGTAGCTCACCGCATTTGACCTCCAGCTCTGCATAACCGGCCCTGGATAAATTGGCGGATCGGCAAAATCGACCTTGCAGTTCGGGGCATCAGCCTCTTCGTGAATGAGGCAGAGGACGCGCCCATCAGGGCTCTTGACGGCCGGGATGGGGTTCGGAATGGTCGCCAGATCACCGCCGGCCATAAAGTCTTGCGGATCGCGTTCCTTCAATCCGCCGGGTTTGTCTTTGTCAGGCTTGTCGCTGCTCGGCGCCGCCGCCTCGGAAGTGTCATCAGAGGCTGACTCAGAGCTGGCAGAGCTGGATGAGTTCTGTTGGAATTGTGGCTCATCGCCCGCCGGTTCGCTCGTGAAAGAACACGAAGCCACGGCGCAGGCCATGAGGGAGGCAGAAAGGATAGAGAGAAGCTTCTTCATAACAATCATCGTTCCACGAAATAGCGCTGTGCCACTAGTTTTCCGAATGCTTCGGATCTTTAGGATTTGCAGCGTCAAGAAGAATAACGCGACCGGTACCGGATAGATCTTCACAATGAATCCGACGTGCATACGGATTGGGTGTTTCAACGAATTCCGGTTCTTTGTGGGAGCACTTCCAGCCGTCAAGCTCCAGGATTCCGCGAGTGTTCACTTCTTTTATGTCCCACTCGTAGTTGACGTACTTGTCCACGATGTCCATCGCAGTCGTGCAATTCGTCCCGTCTGTCTGCACAAAGACCTTCTGGCGGCCAAAATTAGTATCGGCCTCTCCACAGACGGCACCTACAGGCGCATAGCCATTGGAGTCCGGCTCCAGCGGATAGGTATCCGCCGAAAACTGGCCGCCGTCCTTCACGGTGAACTGGTGCCCTTGGGCCTGAACGGTGAATTCATCTGCGCTAGGGGCTTCAAAAACCACGCCGTTGATATCGACTTTCTCGCCCTCCTCCAGCAGCTGTGGCGGAACCACGTCCCCCGGGTCCACTACGCCACTGGGGAAGAAGCCTGCGCCATCTTTGAAGATCACCATGTTCGCCTCCCACTGCGGGTTTTCGGGGTCGGGCACAATGGGGGGATTGTCAAAACCAACTAAGCACGTCGGCGCTTGAGAACCCTCATACAGAGAACACCGCACCCTACCGTCTGGGCTGGCTATACCCCAGGCAACCGTGGTCTCATACCTGAATCCAGTGGCGCGGAACTCTTCGGCATCGCGTTCTTTGAGCCCGGAAGATTGAGAGCCAAACTCCGGCTCACGATCTGTGGAATCGCTCGCTGCCGCAGTACTGGGTTCCTCCGAAGCGATCTCTGTGCCAGAGCTATCCACAACTTCGAACCGAGGAGTGTCCTCGGTCTCTTCATCCGGGGAGCAAGCCACCAAACCGGCCGCCACCAGCGGCAGTGTGAGAAGAGAGAAAAGTTTTTTCATATTTTGTATTGTTCCACGCAGGCAGGCTTCGCGCGGAGTGATGTGCGCTGCAGCGAAACTGAAAGCTCTTAAAACAGCTCCTAAAACAACAACGCACAAGCCTTCGGCTGCGGGGCCAGTGGCTTGTGCGTTGAGTGCGTAGAGCTTACGCGGAGACTAATGCTCAGGCTTCACGATGGGGAAGAGAACGGTTTCTCGGATACCCAGGCCAGTCAGGGCCATGAGCAGGCGGTCCATACCCATGCCCGTACCGGCTGTCGGCGGCATGCCCTGCTCCATGGCGGCGAGGAAGTCCTCGTCCAAGACCATGGCCTCCTCATCACCGCCGGCGGCCAGGCGGGCCTGGTCCTCGAAGCGCTCGCGCTGGATCACGGGATCGACCAGCTCCGAGTAACCCGTGGCCAATTCGAAGCCGCGCACGTAGAGGTCCCACTTCTCCGTCACCCCCGGCTTGGAGCGGTGCTGGCGGGTCAGCGGGGAGGTCTCAACCGGGAAGTCCTTCACAAAGATCGGGCCCTCAAGCTGGTCCTCGCAGAGCACCTCCCAAATCTCCTCCACCAGCTTGCCGTGGCCCCAGCCACCGTTCTTCGGGACGTCGAGCCCGATGACGTCAGCAAGCGCCTTGAGCTCCTCGACGGTGGAGTCGATGGTGACCTCCGGCTGGCCAGGGAACTTGCGCTGTAGTGCCTCGTTGAGGGAAGGGTACATCTCAATCTCCGGCCACTCTTCGCCGCCAAAGTCATACTCAGTGCCATCCGCCAAAGTAACGGTGGTGGAGCCGAAGACCGCACGTGCTACCGATTGGATGGACTCGCGAGTGGTGCGGGCACAGTCGTTGTAGTCGCCCCACGCGGCGTAGGTCTCCAACATAGCGAATTCCGGGGAGTGGGAGCGGTCGACGCCCTCGTTGCGGAAGTTGCGGTTGATCTCAAAGACGCGATCGATGCCGCCGACAACAGCGCGCTTAAGGAAGAGCTCCGGCGCGATGCGCAGGTACAGGTCGATGTCCAAGGCATTGGAGTGGGTCACGAACGGGCGGGCCGCCGCACCGCCGTGGAGGGTCTGCAGCATCGGGGTTTCGATCTCCACGAAGCCCTCATCTTCCAGGTAGTTGCGCAGCGCGCGCATCACCTTCACGCGGGTCATGGCATTCTTGCGAGCCTCCTCGCGCACGATGAGGTCGTTGTAGCGCTGGCGCACGCGGGTTTCCTCATTCATGTCAGCGAAGGACACCGGAAGCGGGCGCAAGGACTTCGCCGCCATGGTCCATTCGTTTGCCATGACGGAGAGCTCGCCGCGGCGCGAGGCAATTACTCGGCCGCGCACGGAGATGAAATCACCCAAGTCAACGTCGGACTTCCACGCGGCTAGGCGCTCCTCCCCAACCTCTGCAAGGGACAGCATGGCCTGCACCTGGGTACCGTCGCCATCCTGCAGGGTGGCGAAGCACAGCTTGCCGGTATTGCGCATGAAGATGAGGCGGCCGGCGATGGCCACCTCAACGTCAGTCTCCTCACCAGCGCTGAGGTAGGTAACGCCCTCTTCCGCGGCTGGCTCCTCGCCTTCGGCCACCACCTGGAACTGCTGGCGAAGATCCCGCAGGGAGATCGTGCGGTCTACGGTCACCGGATAAGGTTCGGTGCCGGACTCCAACAGTCGAGCGCGCTTCTCGCGGCGGATGCGCAGCTGCTCGGGAACGTCAGTAACTTCAGTATTCTTCTTCTCGCTCACGGTTGTCTAGGGTAGTCGATCCCCATACGCTGGCGCGATCCCGGTTCACAGAGTGTTCATCTGGCGGTTAGACAGTATCAACCGCGCGGTCATCTCAACCGTATTAACTCATGAGGTCCGTTGCGACATCTCTACGCAACTAACGAATTCGATTCTTGGAGCATAACTTTCATGGCACTCAATGGCCGCAATCTCTTGGCTAACATGTTTACCTCTTCTCGTTCTTCCCTTACCTGCACCTACAAGTGCGGTAACGCCTGCTTCGGCGAGTGCGAGAACACCTCCGATAACCCTTACTTCGGTGACCAGTTCTCTCGCCGCACCGCACTGCGTGCCGGCGGCCTGGCCGTGGTCGCCGTCGGGGGTTCCTCCGCGCTTGCCGCGTGCGCTGCACCGGACGAGAAGGATTCCGCGGCCGGAAGCGGTTCTTCCTCCAAGACCAGCGAGGTGAAGTCATCTGACATCGAGCTCACCTCCGCCGAGGGCATGCACTTTGAAGCCGTGGAGGCTAACACCAAGGATGAAGTCGTCATCCCCAAGGGCTACGAGCAGTCCGTACTTATCGCCTGGGGTGACCCGGTCATCGAGGGCGCGCCGGAATTCGACGTCAACAACCAGACCGCCGAAGCGGCGGAGAAGCAGTTCGGCTTCAACAATGACTTCGCCGGCCTCATCGAGCACCCGGATGACAAGAACCGCATGATCTACATGTGCTCGCACGAGTACACCACCGAGCCGATGATGTTCCCGAACTACGACCCGGAGAACCCCACCGAGGAGCAGGTGAAGATCGGCTGGGCTGGCCACGGTCACACCATCCTCGAGGTCTCCAAGGTGAAGGGCTCCGGCGAGCTCAAGCGCGAATTCGGCCCGCTCAACCGCCGCATCACCGCTACCACCCCGTTCACCCTGGTTGGCCCAGCTAAGGGCACCGACCTGGTGAAGACCTCCGCTGACCCGAAGGGTGAGAAGGTCCTGGGTACCCTCAACAACTGCTCCGGTGGCGTGACCCCGTGGAACACCATGCTCTCCGGCGAAGAGAACTTCGACCAGTACTTCGCCGGTGGCGATGTCAAGGATGAGAAGGCCGCTGAGTCCCTCAAGCGCTTCGGCATCGAGGAGGGCCCGTCCGACCGTAAGTGGGAAAAGTACGATGACCGCTTCGATGTAACCAAGGAGCCGAACGAGCCGAACCGCTTTGGCTGGCTCGTGGAGATCAACCCGCTGGACCCGAAGTCCACCCCGATTAAGCACACCGCTGTGGGCCGCTTCAAGCACGAGGCCGGCAACATCCACATCACCAAGGATGGCACCGTGGTCTGTTACTCCGGCGATGACTCCCGCTTTGAGTACGTCTACAAGTTCGTCTCCTCCAAGAAGTACAAGGAAGGCGACCTGGAGCACAACATGACCATCCTGGACCACGGCACCCTGTACGTGGCCAAGATGGAAGGCAACTCCCCGGAGAAGGAAATCGACGGCTCCGGTGTCCTGCCGGAGGATGGCGCCTTCGACGGCAGCGGCGAGTGGGTCAAGCTGCTGACCTCCGATACCGACAACAACAAATTCGAGTCCCACGTGGACGGCATGTCCGCCGAAGAGGTCGCCGTCTTTACCCGTGAGGCCGCCGACAAGGTGGGCGCCACCAAGATGGACCGCCCTGAGGACGTCGAGGTTCACCCGGAGACCGAGAAGGTCTACATCGCGCTGACCAACAACAAGTACCGCGGCGCCACCGGCGAGAACTCCAAGAAGAACAAGGAAGACGCCAAGGAATGGGCTCCGGTCAAGGAGAACAAGAACGGCCTGGTCATGGAACTCGAGGATGACCACGCCGGCGAGAAGTTCACCTGGAACCTCTTCCTGGTCTGCGGTGACCCGCGTGAGGCCAGCACCTACTTCGGCGGCTTCGATAAGGAGAAGGTCTCCCCGATTTCCTGCCCGGATAACCTGGCCTTCGACAACCACGGCAACCTGTGGATCTCCACAGACGGCAACGCGTTGGATTCTAACGACGGCCTCTATGCCGTGACCACCGAGGGCGAGACCCGCGGCGAGCTCAAGTGCTTCCTCACCGTCCCGGCTGGCGCGGAGACCTGTGGCCCGATCGTCGACGATGACCGCGTCATGGTCAACGTTCAGCACCCGGGCGAGGCTGACGACGCCACCTTTGAGAACGCCACCTCCCACTGGCCTGACGGCGGGAAGTCCACCCCGCGCCCGGCCGTTGTTGTGGTGTGGAAGAAGGGCGGCAAGATCGGTACCGAATAAGGCACCGACGTTGCGTAGTGCGCACTCCTAGGCGGTGCGCAGCTGCGCCTCCAGCACCTCCTGTGCAAAGTCCCACAACGGGGTTGCAACGCCAGCTTTGACGCCCATGCGTCGGATCGCTCCGACCTGGGCGTCTAATTCGTTGGGCAGCCCTTCCTTGATATCGCGCTGCATCGAGGACGTACTGTCCGGGTGCTGCTGGCGGGCAAACTCCATGGTCTGTTCCACCACGTTCTCCGGCAGCTTCACGCCGAGTGCGCACCCGACAGCCTCGACTTCCCGCATGAAGGCCTCGAGCTGGCCGGGGATTTCCTGGCAGAGGTACCCAATCGGTTTATCCACCAAGGCGCCCAGAGTGCCTGTCGGGGTGACGAACATGGCTTTCGACCAGACGTCGACAAGCGCGGCGTCGTGGAACTTGCTGGAGGCACCCGCATCCTTCAGCGCGGCCGCCAGCTCCTCGCCCGTACGCCGCAGTGACTCCGGGGCGTTGGCACTCAGCGGACCAAAGGCCAAAGCCAAGGGCCCCGGATTGCGCTTGATCCGTGCCGGGCCCAGGCGCGTGGCATAGACGCGAGCGACACCGGCAAGGATGTTTTCCTCCCCGAATTCCTCGGCCGCCACGTACGGAATCTCGACCGAGTTGTGCGTGGTCACCACCGGGATTCCCTGCAGGGCCTCGCGGTCCTCCACGCTGCCAAAAGTCTCGTTGCCCGGCAGCGCCTTCGACGCGATAATCGCCACGTCCAGCCCGCCCAAGAGTTCTTTGACCTCGGCAAAGGTTTGGGCAGCTGGGACCTTAATGTCCTCGGTGGTGGTGGGTTCCGCGTGGGCGTCGATCAGCGTCACGCCCGTCTCCCCCAGCACCCGCAAGGTCTCACCACGGGCCACGAAGGCGACGTCGTGGCCCGTTGCTTTCAGTTTTCCGCCAAAGTATCCGCCGATGGCGCCGGCTCCCAGAATTCCAATCTTCATGTCTCCAACCTAACTGGTGGAGACCTGCGCCACAGACTTTTATCCGCGCTGTTCTAAGTTTCGGAACCCAATTCCCAACGGCACGCCCGCGTTATCGATGAGCCGCACCCCACCCACGGTGGCTGCGATTAAGAGGCGGGCATCGCCCTCTGCGGGGGCCTCACCCAGGTCGCGTCCGCGCAGTTCCACGTACTCCGGCTCCACGCCCGCGGCGGCCAACACTTCACGTGCCACGCGGACGACTTCCTCGGCCCCGGACTCCGCCGCGTACGCACCGGCGGTGAGTGCCGCCGACAGCGCGCTGGCCTGCTCGCGGGTTTCGGGTGCGACGTCAGCATTGCGCAGGCTCATCACCACTCCGTCCGGCATGCGCACCGAAGGAACTCCCTGCACACGCGCCCCGATGTGAAGGTCAGTAAAGGCCTGCTGGGTGGCCACGAGCAGCTCGTAATCCTTCTCCCCCATGAGCACATCGCTGGGCCCCAGCGCACAGGTCAGCGCCACAATGCGGGTCAGCTCCGCGCTCACGTCCTCCATGCCGTGATCGGGTGCGAGGACCCGCGTGCGCTGGCTCTGCTCGCCATAGCGCCACACTACGTCAACGCCGCCGAGTGCAGAGGTGTCCGTCTCCGGTTCTACCGCCACGACGACCACGCCGCCGCGCACGCGTTGGGCCGCCTGTACCAGGGCAAGGTGCCCGGCGTGAATATCGCGGCCCAGCGGTACGAGTACCACACGCTTGCCCGTCTTGCGGTAGGCGCTGCCGACCATGCGGATGCGCTCGATATCCTCCACTAGGAGTTGTTCTGCCACGGCGCTTCCTTTCTTACTGCCCACAGTTCCAGTTCTTCCATATTCTTCTTCTCACCCACCATGCGGGCGACGTCGCGGTAGTTGCGCGCCATGCCCAGTTCTACGGCGGCGGGATAAGCATCGATGATGTCCCCGGCGTCGAGGTCAAAGGTGCTGCCCATAAAATCGTCGATAATCCCCGCCTTAAGCGCCGCCCACGCGCTGAGTTCACCGAGCATCTCCGCGTAATACAACCGCGCCGCGCGTTCGGCACGGCGGGCTTCTGGCACCGCTTCTGCCGTTTGGTGAATCTCTGAGAGCAACAATCTAATGACGGTGTCCGCCACCTCATCGAGAGTGCCCACCGCGTAGGAGTCACCCAGGGGCGCTGCGGCAATGGTCACGCACCCGCGCGTTTCCAGGTCATCGAGTGCTTCCACACCGGCCAGCAACGAGGTATGGATGACGATCTGTCTCGGGCGCACGTGCTTGGCGACGTCTCCCACAGCTGCCTCCAGCTCTCTCGCCGTTGCAGCGATAATCAGTGCATCGAAGCGGTCCAACTGGGCGGGGTCCTCAAGGCTCTCGATGGTATGGCCCGCCCACTCGAGGTGTCGCGCGAAGTTAAGGCCGGCCCGGGAGCTACCCCAGACCGCCACCCGCATGCGTGGTGCCTTCATCTACTTCTTGTCGCCCTTGTTCTGCTGTTCCTGCTGACGCTTGCGGCGTGCCATGAGCTCCGCCACGGAGACCGCGCCCTCGCGGTGCTCATCGCTGCGGCGGCGGCCACGGGTGCTGGGCTGTGCGGTGTCTGCCTCCGGCCTGCGGTGGCGGTGGTGCGGCTGCGCGGGGGCAGGGTTCTCCTTGACGTGCTGCCCGCCCGCGGCGCCCTGGTTCCACTGCACGGCCTGGAAGCTATCGGTCTTGAATTCCGGCGTCTTCTGCTGCGGCTTCGGCTGTGGCTGGGGTTTCTCAGCCTTCGGCTGGGGGTGAGGCTTCGGCTGTGGCTTCTGCTGTGCCGCCTGCGGCTGAGGCTGCGTTTCGGTCATTAGGCGAAACGCCGAGGGACGGTTCTGAGAAGGCTGCGGTGCGCCGAACGGGGATGGTGCTGGGCGGGTGCCCTGCTGTTCTGAGGGCTTCGTGGCAGGCTGCTCGGCTGGCTTCTCGGCTGGCTTCGGAGTGGGTTGCTGAGCAGGCTTCGCGGCTGGCTTCGCCGCTGGCTGCTGGGCGTTGGCACGGGCGTTATCCGCCAGCAGATTGTCCAGCGGGTTGCTCACCGGGTGGGTCGGCTGCGTGCCGAGGCGGCCTGCCACGGCGTCGGCAGACGGCGCGCCACCGGACTTCTGGGTGAAGTTCACGTTGGGGGCATCGCCGCGCTCATCCACGCCAGCGCCGCCGGCCTTGCGCTCCAGCTCCTGGATGCGGCGAGCCTCCGCATACAGGGCGGCAGGCTCGTAGACCCACTCGCGCCCCGAGATCTCCTCGATCTGGGTGCGGATGGCTTCCAGCTCAGAACGAATCTCCGCCAGGACCTGACTGTTGTCTGCTGTGGAAGGTCCGGAGGCGGTCAAGGTGGATGCGGCATGGGCGCGCTCTACTGCCAGTAGCTCCTTGGCTTCGTGTGCCTGGCGGCGGTAGCGCACCACCAGGAAGAAGCCCAGCACCGCGGCCCACAGGGAGGCGAGCAGGGCAATCTTCAGCGCATTCGCCGAACCCGAAATCAGCATGACCAGGCTGGCAATAACCGCGAGGATGACTAGAACGATGAGCCCGATGGAACCGGCGTCCGTCTTCGAGCCGGACTCAGAAGTCTCTGAAGTCTCTGCCGACGTTGGCGGCTGAGAGTCCGGCTGCGCAGAAAACTGGGTCGTCGGGCGATCATCCGGGGCCGACTCGTGCTGTGGCTGAGGGGCGTGGTGCGGGCTCGTCATGCCCACTAACTTACCGCTTGTGCACCATCAGTTGGAGGTGGCACCTCGCAGTGTCGCTCCAGCACCACTCCAGCGATACACATCGCGGCACCACCCAGCGCCGAGGACACCACCCCGGCCAGGTCACCGGACGCAGCGACGAGCTCACCGGCGCGCGGCACGACATAGACCGCCATGCCCGCATAGGCCCCGCCCACGATCGCACCCGTCCACGCGGAGGCTTTACCGACGAGCAGGAATTGCGCGATGGTCATGGGATTCAGCTGCGAATTATCCAGGCCGATGCCGTGTTCATCCTCTTTGGCGTTGCGGACTTTGAGGGTAAGGAGGCCGCACACCACAGCCATGGCCCAGAGAGAAATCGACACCGTTGCCGGAATGGCCAGCATTGAGCCATAAAAGCGGGTGGTGAGGATGGCGGCCGCCGCGGCCACGAAGAGGGCCGTGCCGATGAGCGCGCCTACCGACGTCCTTGTCATTACTCCCCCAGTTCCTTCACCGCAGCGACCTCGTCTTCATCGAGGCCCGCGATGAGCTCGCGCACCGAGGTGCCGTTGAGCTGTGCGTTCTCATCCGCGGCCAACCACGGCACGAGCACGAAGGCTCGCTCATGCGCATAGGGGTGCGGGAGGGTCAGCTCAGGATCATCGGAGGTCACGCCGTCAACCTGCACGATGTCCACGTCCAAGGTGCGCGGACCCCAGTGCCGCACGCGGACGCGCTCGGCGGCCTCCTCCAGCTTCTGGCCACGGCGAAGAAGTTCCAGCGGGGTGCAATCCACGTCCACGATGAGCACCGCGTTGAGGAATTCATCTTGATCGGTCACGCCCCACGGCGGGGTGGCATAAACCGGGGAGGCAGCGACGGTCTCCTCAGCAAACTCATCAAAGACGGTCTGCAGCAGCGCACGGCGGTCCTCCATGTTGGAGCCGATGGACAAGACAGCGCGCATTAGCCTGCCATCCGCTTCCGGGAGCGGCGCGCTACGACCGCGACGTCGGCAAAGGTACGCGGGATGGGTGCCTTCGGCTTGTGGATGGTCACCTCGATGGCGTGGAGGATCTCAAAACGCTGCATCGCGGTCTCAGCGACCTCCTCAGCCACCGTCTCGATGAGGTCCCGGGAGGGGCCCTCGACGATGTCTGCGGCGACGTCAGCAAGCTCGGCGTAATTCACCGTGCGGGACAGGTCATCCTCAATGCCCGCGGTGTCCAACCAACATGTGACGTCCACGATGAAGGGCTGGCCGGTTTTCTTCTCTTCCTCGAAAACGCCGTGGTAGCCAAAGCATTCCAGGCCGGTGAGCTCGATGCGATCTGCCATGGGCTTAAGCCCTCCCCAGCGAAGTCGAGACCACGGTTCCTCCATCGGCGCCGTTGGCGTAACTACCGGAGGCATGCGCGCCACCGGTGTAGGCCGCGCCCGCATTCCAGGCGGCGGCGACATCCACGGCATCGCGCGAGACATCGACCTCGTGCACGCGCACGCCCCACGCTCCCATCTGTGCGGAGATGGCGGTCACGGCCGCGGTGGCCGGATCCGCGAGCAGCGGGCTGGACTCGGCACCCCGATCCTCCCGGATGGCGGCGAGGAAGCGCTTGCGGGAAGCGCCCACGAGCAGCGGAAACTCGCCCTGCAGGAACTCCGGCAAGGCCTTGAGCAAAGCCCAGTTATCCTGCGGGGACTTGGCAAAACCCAGGCCCGGATCCACGACGATATTGTCGTGGCTAACACCTGCCTGAAGGGCGTTATCGGCAAGCTTCGCCAAGGATTCGTGGACATCGCGCACGACGTCCCCGCCGTGGTCGGCCACTCCGGCCGCGCTGCCGAACTGGACGGTGCGCCAGTGCATGAGGCACACCGGCAGGCCGGTAGCCGCCATCGTGCGGTACATGTCCGGGTCGGCGGCACCACCAGAGACGTCGTTGATCATGTCGACACCGGCTTCGGCGGCCGCTGTGGCAACCGAGGCCCGCATCGTGTCCACCGAGGTCTTGATCCCCTCCTCGTGCAGCGCCTTGATGACGGGCACGACGCGACGCTCCTCCTCCTCCTCGGCCGCAACACGCACCGCACCCGGGCGGGTGGACTCGCCGCCCACATCGATCATGTCCGCGCCGGAGGCCACCAAATGCCGGGCGTGCGCGATGGCGTCGTCGACATTAATCCAGCGTCCGCCGTCAGAGAAGGAATCTTCCGTGACGTTGACGATGCCCATGACCAGCGTGCGGCCGGGGACGGTGAGGTTGCTGACTGCCATGGAAACTAGCTCCTAATGAGGCTCATGACCTCCGCACGGGAGGCTGCATTCTTCTTGAAACCGCCGCGGACCGCGGATGTCGTCGTGGTCGCCCCCGGCTTACGGATGCCGCGCATGGCCATGCACAGGTGCTCGCACTCGATGACGACGATGACGGACTGCGCGTGGAGGACCTCCACCAGCGCATCGGCGATCTGGCTCGTGAGGCGCTCCTGCACCTGCGGGCGCTTGGCGTACATATCCGCCAGGCGTGCCAGCTTGGACAGGCCGGTGACGTGACCGTCGGAACCAGGGATATAGCCAATGTGCGCCGTGCCGTAGAAGGGCACGAGGTGGTGCTCGCAGGTGGAATAGATGGGGATATCGCGCACGAGGACGAGCTCTTGGTGCTCCTCGGCAAAGGTCTTGTGCAGGACCTCAGTCGGGTCCTGGTGGAGTCCTGCGAAGACCTCGGCATAGGCGCGGGCCACACGGGCCGGGGTCTCGCGCAGGCCCTCGCGGTCGGGGTCCTCGCCCACCGCGATGAGCAGCTCACGGACGGCGGCTTCGGCACGCTCGTGATCGAAGTCGCGCTGCGCCGGGATGTTATCGCTCATTGTTCTGGCCGTCCTTGTACGGGTTGTTGCGGTATTCATTCTCTCCCCAGCCGGGCGCGCCCCAGGCGTGATCCTCCGGCTTGGCGTGGCGGCCGCGGCGTTCCGGTTCGCGCGGTTGCGGCTGGGAATCTGGCTGCGGTGCAGCAGCATTCGGTACACGCGGAATCTCTTGGGTGTCCTCGCTGCTGGGCCCTGCTTGCTCTGGGGCCACGGTCTCCTCCTGCGCCGCGTCGCTGACAGCTTCGTCCTCGCTCAGCTCGCGGCCAGTGGGTTCGGTGATCTCGGATTCGCCGAAGAAGGTATTGCCCTTGTCCGGGTCCACATAGTCACCTGCGTGCTGGCCAAAGCTGAAGCCGATCTCCTCGACCGGCGCCCCCTGCTTCGGACCATTGGCCTCCCCGCGCTCGAGCTCCGCCTGGCGGCGCTCGCGGGCGGCACGGGAGGCGTCGAGAAGCGTCATGCGTTTCGGCAGCTCCTCACCGCGCTCCTGGGCCAGCTCCACCGGGGTCTTCACCGGCTCGCGGCCAGCCTGGCGCGGGAAGCGAGCGTCCTCGTTCGGGAAGACGTCGAAAGCCTCGCGCGGCTCGATGCCCTTGAAGATGCCCTCGAGGTCCGGGCGGCGCAGGGTTTCCTTCTCCAGCAGCATCTCGGCGAGCTTATCCAGGTAGTCGCGGTGCTCGGACAGGATGTCATAGGCCTGCTGGTGAGCGCGGTCCAGCAGGTAGGCCATCTGCTCGTCGATCTTGGCAGCCACGGCATCTGAGTAATCAATGCTTCCACCGCCGCCGGCATAGCTGAAGGGATCGCCCTGCTCCTGGCCGTACTTGACGGTGCCCAGGTCCGGGCTAAAGCCATACTCAGTCAGCATGGAGCGCGCGATCTTGGTGGCGTGCTCAATATCGGAGGATGCACCGGTGGTCGGTGCGCCGAACACGAGCTCCTCCGCGGCACGCCCGCCCATGGCGAAGACAAGGCGAGCGAAAAGCTCATCGCGGGTGTACATGCCCTTATCGTCTTCCTGCGCGGTCATGGCGTGGCCGCCAGTGCGGCCGCGGGCCAAGATGGTCACCTTGTAGACACGCTCGATATCCTTCAGCGCCCACGCGGACAACGTGTGGCCACCCTCGTGGTAGGCGGTGACCTTCTTCTCATGCTCGGAAATGATCTTGCCCTGGCGGCGCGGGCCGCCGACGACGCGGTCGGTAGCCTCCTCCAGCGCGTCATAGGTAATGACGTTGCCGCCAATGCGGGCGGTGAGCAGGGCGGCCTCGTTGAGCACGTTGGCCAGGTCTGCACCAGACATGCCAGCGGTGCGCTTGGCCAGCTGCGCCACGTCGACTTCCTTGGCCAGCGGCTTGTCCTTGGCGTGCACGCGCAGAATCTGCTCGCGGCCGGCCAGGTCCGGGTTGGTCACCGGGATCTGGCGGTCGAAGCGGCCCGGGCGAAGAAGCGCGGGGTCCAGGATGTCGGGACGGTTGGTAGCGGCAATGAGGATGACGCCTTCACGGTCGCCGAAGCCATCCATCTCCACGAGCAGCTGGTTCAGCGTCTGCTCGCGCTCATCGTGACCACCGCCAGTGCCGGAACCACGCTGGCGGCCCACGGCGTCAATCTCATCGACGAAGATGATGCACGGGCTATTCTGCTTGGCCTGCTTAAACAGATCACGCACGCGGGAAGCACCCACGCCGACGAACATCTCCACGAAGTCGGAACCAGAAATGGAATAGAAAGGCACGCCGGCCTCGCCCGCGACTGCGCGGGCCAGAAGCGTCTTACCGGTACCCGGCGGGCCATAGAGCAGCACGCCGCGCGGGATCTTCGCGCCCAGCTCATGGTAGCGCTCCGGATCATCCAGGAAGTCCTTGATCTCCTGCAGCTCATCCACAGCTTCATCCGCGCCGGCCACATCCGCGAAGGTGTTGGTGGGCATGTCCTTGGTCAGCTCCTTCGCCTTGGAGCCACCGATGCCGAACATGCCGCCCGCGCCCTGCTGCATGCGGGTCATCATCCAGAACAGCAACGCGAAGAGGATCAGCATCGGCAGCAGGAAGCTGATCATGGAGCCAATGAAGGAATCCTGCGTGACCTTGGTCTGGTACTTATCCGCACCAGAATCCTTCACCGCGTTGAAGACCTGCTCGGAGGCGCGTGCCGGGTACTTGGCAATGACTTCCTCGATGCCCTCCTGCTCTTCTACCGTCACCGGTTCTCTGAGCTTGAGGCGCACCTGTTGCTCGCGATCATCGATCTGCGCTTCCTCGACGTTCTTAGAGCTCAACTGCTCCATGGCCACGGAGGTGTCGACCTGCTTGAAGCTCCGGGCATCGTTGCTAAAGAACGTAAAGGCGTACAGCAGAATGAGAACCAGGCCCGCGATCGAGCCATAGCGGATGATGTTCTTGTTTTTCATTAATTACCTTGCGAATTCGAGGCCTCAAACCAAAAGAGGGCAAGAAAAGACTAATCGTTGCTGTAGACCGCAGGCTCCAGGGTGCCCACGTAGGGCAAGTCGCGGTAGCGCTCCGCGAAATCCAGGCCATAGCCCACGACGAACTCATTCGGGATGTCAAAACCTACATCGAAGAGATCCAGCTCCGCCTTGACTACTTCGGGCTTGCGCAAAAGTGTCACCACTTCCAGGGAACGCGGCTGGCGGCCCTGCAGGTTACGGATGAGCCAGGACAAGGTCAGGCCGGAATCAATGATGTCTTCCACGATGACAACGTCGCGGCCCTCGATATCGCGGTCCAGATCTTTCAGAATCCGCACCACGCCCGAGGATGAGGCCGAGTTGCCGTAGGAGGACACCGCCATGAACTCCAGCTGGGACGGGATAGCCAGTTTGCGGGCGAAATCCGTCAGGAAGAAAACCGCGCCCTTGAGCACGCAGACCAAGATGAGGTCCTCGTCGGTGCTGCTGTATTTCTCGGACACGCGATCCGCCATCTCCTGGATGCGCGCCTGAAGATCATCTTCGGTGATGAGAACGTTTTTGATGTCCTCTCCATAAGGATTGGCGGGGACGGCTAAATCATGGTTGTCGTGCACGTGAGCGCTCCTTTGCTGACCGAGGCAATATTGACAGTTTGCCACCAACGCGTGCGACTTCCAACCTTGTGCCTTTCTTTTCACTGCGGACGGCGACGGGGCCTTGTCCATGCCACCGCGTGCACAGGGCATCGATGCCGCGCACTGCCTCGCGAGTAACCTCTACTCCTTCCTCGCGCAGCCACGCGGCGATCGCCCGGCGGCGCTTCGGTTCTGGGAGAACGGCCAGCGCGGTGCAGTCGGTGGTGGGGTGGGTGCTGAGGAGGGCGTCGTCAAGCGCGGCGTCGTGGGCTGCCTGGGCTAAGGCCGGGACGGGGTCTCCGCCCACGATCTCCTGCAGGCGCGGGAGGATCTCGCGGCGCAGTGCCACGCGGCGGAAGGCCAGGTCCTGGTTCTGGGGGTCCTGCCAGACCTCCAGCCCCAGCTCCGCGCAGGCGGCCTCGGTCTGGGCGCGGCGCACACTGAGCAGGGGGCGCAGGACGTGCACACCTTCGACCGAGGAACGCTCGCGCATGCCCGCCACTCTCCCGCGGAGGGCGCTGAGCAGCAGGGTTTCGGCCTGGTCATCAGCGGTATGCGCCACCGCCACCTCTTCCCAGGGTGCGAAGGCACGGTACCGGGCGCCGCGGGCTTCGGCCTCCACGGAGCCTTGCTTGCCGACGTCCACCCGCAACACCTCCGCCCCCGCCCCCAAAGCGCAGGCCTGCTCAGCAGCCCGGCGCGCCTGCGTGGCCGAGCCTTCCTGCAAACCGTGATCGACGCACAGCGCTGTCACCTCGTGCCCCTCTGCGAGGAGTGCTGCGGTCAGCGCCAAGGAGTCGGCGCCTCCGGACAGGCCCACCGCGATGGCGCGTGGTTGCTCACCCATCACGGCGCGCGCAGCGACGCGGCAGGCCAAGAAGTTGGGGCTTGTGCGCGGCCAGAAGGGCTTCTTAGAAGTCATGGAGTGCGGCGGCGAGGGCGTCTTGGGCCTGGCGGGCGGAGGTGACTTCGCCGTCGTTGACCAGGAAGGCGAAGGCGTAAACGCGGCCCGACTGCCCCTGGGCGGTGCCGGTCAGCGCGGAAGTTCCCGTGAGGGTGCCGGTCTTGGCGCGAACGTACCCGCGGGCGGGCGACTCGTGATAGCGCTCGTAGAGGGTTCCTTCGCCGCCGGCAAGAGGGAGGTAGCCCAGGAGTGGGCGTAGCTCGTCGGTGGCTACGGCTTGATCTGCGATGTGGGCGAGGAGCCCGGCGGGGATGCGGTTATCGCGGGAGAGGCCGGAGCCGTCCTTGAGGGTAACGCCGTTGACGTCGATGCCGGCTCCACGTAGCTCGTCGAGGATGGCCTTCGTGGCGCCCTCGAAGCTTGCTTCCCTACCCTGGCTGACGGCCAGCTCGCGGGCAATGGCCTCCGCCATGACGTTGTCAGAATCCTTCGCGGCTTGCTGGGCTCGCAGGGCCAGCGGCTCGGACTCGCTGGAGGCGATGACCTCGGAGTTTTCGGGTGAAGCAGCGATATCCGCCTCGTCGGCTCCCAGGCGGGTGGCCAAGGCGCGGGCAACATCGAGGGCCGGCTCGTGGGAGCGCGGAACGTCGCCGGTCTTTTCCCCGATGCGCCCACCATAGAGCATGGCCGGCTGGATGGGAGCGACATAGCCGCCATCAATATTGTCATCGTCCCAGCCCGGTGCTTGGTCGGGGCCGGCCCAGATGGAGGTGTCGATGGAGACCCGCGTGACGGTATCCATCTTCTGCTGAATCTGTTTCGCCAGCTCATCGAGGCGCTCGTCCGTCAGCCAGACATCGCCGGCGGCCTTGATAACAACTTCGCCTTCCTGCTCACCTGCGACCACTTCGGTGGTGAGGCGTTCTTCCTCATCGAGCGCGAGTGTTGCTGCGGCGAGGGTGAGGACCTTGGTGGCGGAGGCCGGGGTCAGCGGCTTCGCGGGCTCGCGCTCCCACAGCACCTCGTGGGTGGTGGTGTCGATGACCTGGCCGCCGAAAGTGGCGAGGGCCTTGTCTTTGCCCAGCTCATCCAACTTCGCTTTAAGCGCGGCGGTGTCTATCTCACCAGGCTCGACGGGCTGGACCAGTGTTGTGGGTTCTTCCTGCTTATAGGGCTGACCGTGGTCCAGGTGATCGTAGGTGCGTTGGACTTCTACGCCCACTGCGGCCGTCGCCGCCACGGCACCAGCCGTGACGAGGGCCGCAGTACTCCACCAGACATGCTTAGCTTTCATCGCCCTTTAGACTAGCGCGGTAGACTAAGCGGAGCACATACCAACCTATTAGTTATGGAGGATTCAGCCGTGAGCGTTGAAGTAACCATCGAGATCCCTAAGGGCTCCCGCAACAAGTACGAGATCGACCACGAGACCGGCAAGGTCCACCTCGACCGCTACCTGTTCACCCCGATGGCCTACCCGGCTGACTACGGCTACATCGACCACACCCTGGGTGAGGACGGCGACCCGTTGGATGCACTGGTCATCCTCCCGGAGCCGGTTTTCCCCGGCGTTGTTGTGGAGGCTCGTGTCCTCGGCGTGTTCAAGATGACTGATGAGGCCGGCGGCGACGACAAGCTGCTCGCCGTCGTCGATGACCCGCGCTGGGAGCGCTACCAGGACATCAACGATGTGGAGCAGCACATCAAGGACGAGATCGAGCACTTCTTCGTCCACTACAAGGACCTGGAGCCGAACAAGGAAGTTACCGGCTCCGGCTGGGGCGACAAGGCTGAGGCAGAGAAGATCCTCGACGAAGCTAAGGCTCGCTTCAAATAATTCGCACTTCTAAAGGACGTTTCGATCAAATAGGGCCCAAAATCCGAGGGTTTGAGAGGCCTTAGTTGATCGAAACGTCCTTTTTCTTTGTCACCGCGACAACTCCTCGTTCGTGACGTACGATTCGATCAAATAGGGGGCCGAAAACAGCGGTTTCTGGGGGCTTATTTGTTAGAAACGTACTCATCGGGGGCACATGGAAATTTTCGAGGGACGCGCGGGCACTCGCCGCGCGGCTAACGGCCAGGCCATCAAGATTTGTCGCGGTCTGTATTTATCTGCGGTGCCAACGCCGCGCGAGCTCGCTGAAATCGTCTCAAGACGCTGGCCAGACTCAGCCTTGGATGGCTATTCCGCCGCCCAGCAGTATCTTGGCCAAGAACTAACTTTTCCGCTTCACTTCCTGCGCGCAGGAACGATGGCACCGAGCACGTACTTCCGGAGCCGACGGGCGCGGCCCAAAGCGCTGGGCAGCATGAATGGGGTAAACGTGTGTAGCCCGCTGCAATGCGTTGAGGCGATGGAGCACGAGGATGCCGTGGCCTTCATCGAGGCCTTCTTCGCCGGGCCGCATGGGCGCTCGCGCATCGAGACGGAACAGCTGGACTTTCGCCGCCTGCCCAAGCACACGCGTGAGGTGTTGGAAAAGGCCATCGTCGGGGCGGATAGCAAGCCGGAGCGCGACCTCACCCGGGGTCTCGATCCCCACGTCAAAGTCCGCAACAACGTGCGGATTGGCCCCTACCGCTGGGACTTGCTCCTAGAGGAACACAAGGTGGCCATCGAGGTGGACGGATACGCCTACCACAAAGGCGAGAACCGGCAGCGTTTCGAGATCGACCGCCAGAAGCTTAACGACGCCATCCAGCGCGGCTACCGGCCCCTCCACTTCACCGCCGCCACGATCGAGCATCACCTTGACGTCGCGGTTCACCAGGTTCTCGCGGTCATCAAAGGGCGAGGCGAGCTCGTTCCTCCGCCGTGGAAGTGGCATCACTACTGGCGGTGGGAAGGCGAACGTTGGGCCAGCTAGCGTTGCGGCGTACTAGCCGCACTGGGAGGCGAGCCAGCCGTCGAGCTCCGATTCCGGGGAATCGGGGGCGATCGGGTCCTCGGCGAATTCCTCGCCCGTGCGGGCCTTGTCCTTGGCCGTGGTGAGCATGAGCGAGCGGCCGTCCGGGTAATCCAGGACCACGTTGGCGGAGGCGTAGCCGGCGGTCGGCTCGCCGAAGGTGCGCACGTTGTCTAGGCCGCGGAAGGCTAGGAGGGTGGCTTCGGCGGAGGAAGCGGTGTCACCGTCGGTCAGCACGGCTACCGGAATGTCGAGCTTGCCACCGGACGTGGTGGTGGGGGTGCCACCGCCGGTGACAGAGTTGCCGTCAATGACAACGTCCGTGGTCCCCATGCGGCTGACAAAGGAGAGCGCGGTGCCGTCCGGCAGCAGCGGGCTGAGCCCCGCGTACATCGGGCCCATGTCACCACCGTCATTGCCGCGTAGATCGACCACTGCGGCACAGGCCTCTGGGTGGGCGGTCAGACCCTGCGCCAAAGTATCGGCGTAGGTTTGGCCGTCATCGTGGCGGCCGATGGACGGGACGGTGGCGCGCAGGACACCGTCGTCGTAGTTGACGACGGGGGCGGTCTTCTCAATCTCCTTCTCCGACTCCGTACTAAAGACCTTGGAATGCTTACCGCCGGCGGCGTCGATGGCGGCATCGAGGAGCCCCGCGTTGGTCGGATCCTCCTCAAAGGCCTCACGGGCGCGCTGGAATTTATCGCTGTCGCCGTAGATTCCGGTAAGCGCCGCGGTATCCACCATCGCGGTGTTGATGCGCTTTTCGCTGGCGTTGAAGAGGAATACGGGTTTGCCCGCAAACGCCCCGCCATAGGAGGGGCCGAAGAAGTACACGGCCGCGACCACGGCGATGAGAGCAACGACGAACAGGCCACCGAAGATTTTCAGTACCGTTTTCATTCTTTTCGCCGTCCCGTGCGCAACACGTAACCGCGGAGAGGCTCCACAATCACGATGGCAAGGAGCGTAACCAGCCAGCCCACTGCCAAGAAGCCGAAGGCCATGAGCAGGCGGGCGAGTACATTGACGTCGCTTGACTCGACGCTGGAGAAGAACATCAGCGAGGCAATCCCGCCGCCAAAGAGGAAGCCGAAGAAACTCAATCCCACGACGGGCCCCATGACCGCAAGCGCGCCGGACCGGAACTGGAAGCCACGCGGCACGCCCATGAGATCCAGGGAGCGGATGAGCTCCTTGTCTTCAAAGATTCCGGAGACCTGTCCCAGGATGATGGACATGGTGGTCAGCGTGAAGCCAAAGATGAGGGTTAACACGACACCGGTGGAGATGTCTTTGAACACCACGTTCGTTCCGGGGTCTTCCTTGAGCGACAGAGCCAGGGCATCGGAGCCCAAGGGCGCGGTAACGAGGAATCCCGCCAAGTAACCGAAGAAGCCGATGGCAGCACTCCGCCTCCACGCGGGGCGCGCATTACCCGCCACGCGCTGGCAGGCCACGAAGTGCGCGTTTCCGGGAAAGAGGGACATGATGTGTGCGCCGAGCTGCAGGATGAAAGGGGAAATGAGGTTGATACTCATCACCATGCCAAACATGACCACGATGACCATAGCGGTCGGCGGCCCCGCTTTACCGGAGAGCAGAACACCACCGATACCTGCGATGATGAGGAAGACGATGACACGCCACCAGCGGTAGGCCGCGGGCATCTGGCGCTTGGCGACGCCCAGCGGGCTCACGCGCACGCGCTGCATGCCGGCGAGTGCGGCACCGATGGCCAGCAGGAAGAGCACACCCGCCACGGCGAGGTAGCCCCACCACGGGAGGAGAAGCTCGGACAGAGCAATGGAACGCATCTGGAAATCCAGCTGGGTGAAGACCGGCGCGACGAGCAGGCTGATCAGCCCGCCGAGCACGATGCCGATCACTGCCTGGAGGCCGGTCTCGACGATGACCATGCGCTCCACCTGGCGGGAGCTCAATCCCAACAGGCGCAGCGTGGCCAGACGCTGCTCCCTGCCGGAAGCACCCAGGACGGCGGCTTGGGCAGTGAGGTTAAACAGCGCCGGAAGAATGAACGCGCAGGCCAGCAGGGCCAGGGCGAACCACGGGTAGAGGAAGGCCTCCATCTCGTTGCCGAAGGCCTCCTGCAGAGCGGGCGCGGCATCCTCAACGTGCTGGGCGCGCTCCCAAAACATCCACGTACCGCCCGCCACCAGGAAGGCGATGGCGGAACCAATGGTCAGGCTCACAATTGCCAGAAGCGAGACAATACCCGTTCCCGAGCGCGCGCGAATCGATTCGCGCTGCAGGTCAAAGACTAAAGTCGCGGTGTTCATCGGATCACCTCGAGGCGGCGGTCATCGTGAATGATGCCATCGCGAATCTCCACGCGGCGCTGCATCCAGTCGGCCACCTTCGGGTCGTGCGTGACCATGACCAGGCTGGCACCCGACTGGCGCACGATGGTGGTGAGCATCTGCATGACCTCGTGGCCCGTGGACTGATCCAGCGCACCGGTCGGCTCGTCGGCGAAGACCACGCCCGGAGAAGCCACCAGCGCACGCGCAATGGTCACGCGCTGCGCCTGACCGCCAGAAACCTGCGCCGGGCGGCGCTCCGCCAAACCACCCAGGCCCAGCTGATCTAAAAGCTCCATCGCGCGCTTGCGGGCCGCACCCCGCCCCATACCGTTAAGCATCGCGGGCAGCGCCACGTTATCCACGTTGCTCAGCTCCGGCAGCAGCTGGCCATCCTGGAAGACGAAGCCGAAATTGCGCAGGCGGGTGCGGGAGCGGGGGCCGTCGCCAAGCGCGGAAAGCTCCTCATCCCCGTAGCGCACACTGCCGTGCGTGGGGGTGAGCACGCCGGACATGCAGTGCAGCAGCGTGGACTTGCCAGAACCGGACGGCCCCATGACGGCCACGAGCTCGCCCGGTTCAATGTCGAGGGAGATTCCGGCGAGCACCGGGCCGCCGCCGAAATCCTTGGTGATGTCTGTCAGGGAAAGTGTCTTTGCCATGTCTCTCATTCCACCGTGAAGGGCCCGCGGAAAGAACAGCCCTAGCGTTGCTCTTTAAGGTAGTGCCAGCACTACCCCTGTGATCAGTAGAGCCCGTTATGCTGAAAACCGTGTTCCGAAGAAAGCCCCAGCCCACCAACCATGAGCAGCAGCAAGCGGAGAAAATCGCGCAGCTCACGGCCTCGCGTCGCGCCATCGCGGATGCCTACGAGGTGGAGCGCGCACGCATCGAGCGCGACCTGCACGACGGCGCGCAGCAATACCTCGTGGCCGCGAGCATGAAGTTGGGGGAGGCTCTTCTCGACGCCCCCTCTGACCTCGCCGTGCTGCTTACCGCCGCCAAACAGGACGTGGACCGCGGCCTCAAGTCCTTGCGCGCCACGGTGCACGGCATCCACCCGCAGGTGCTGCAGGATCACGGTTTGGTGGCCGCGCTTGCCGACGCTGCTTCTTCCCACGGCCCCCACGTCAGCGTCTTCGCCCCGCATCCTTTGCCCAAGCTTTCCGCCTCCGTGCTGGCCTGCGGCTACTTCTTCGGCACGGAGGCTTTGACCAACGCTGCCAAGCACGCGCCCGGCGCGCCGGTGTCTGTTTTAGTGACCGCGGATGCCTCCTTGAAAATCGCCGTGGTGGATGAGGGGCCAGGCGGCGCGCGGGTGGTGCCGGGCCATGGCTTGGCGGGGATGGCCGAGCGCCTCGCCGCTTTCGGCGGAGAGATGACTCTGTCCTCTCCCCCAGGCGGGCCGACGAGGCTAGCGTGCTCGATTCCTCTTCTTCTCGATCGCGGACAGTCAGGAGTTTAAGAAATGAGTTTGAGAATCGTCGTGGCGGATGACTCCGCCATTCTGCGCGAGGGCCTCGCCGGCCTTCTGGAGCGCCGCGGGCATTCGATTGTGGGCCAGGCGGACTCCGCACCGGAGCTTGAGGCCGTTGTGGATAAGCTGCGCGATGAGCTTCCGGACATCGTCATCACGGACGTGCGCATGCCGCCAGGCATGGGCGATGATGGCTTGAAAGCCGCCGTGAACTTGAGAAATGCATACCCGGGCTTACCCGTCATGGTGCTCTCCCAGTATGTAGCCCCGGCTTACGCGGTGGAGCTCTTCGACTCCCCCGATGCCGGCACCGGCTATCTTTTGAAGGACCGTGTCTCCGAAGTGCGGGACTTCCTCTCCAGCCTGGACGTGGTGGCTCAGGGCGGCACCGTCATCGATCCCACCGTGGCCCAGGCTTTAATGAGCTCCGGGCGCAGCGGCTTGGGCGAGCTCACCCCGCGCGAGCGCGAGGTGCTCGAACTCATGTCGCGCGGCAAATCCAACAAGGACATCGCCTCTGAGCTCGTCCTGTCTTCCGCCGCGGTGGCCAAGCACGTTTCCAATATCTTCACCAAGTTGCGGCTGGATCCCAGCGAGGACAACCGCCGCGTGAAAGCCATTCTGGAGTACCTCTCCGCGCACCGCTAAAGCCCGCGCCTGCCCACCGTCCACACGAGCGCCCTGACAGGGACCGTTCACAGGATCCCAAGGAAACTGTGACGCAAGACGCATAAGCTTGTCCGTGCCCTTACCCAACCCACTCTGGAAGGACCCCGCTTAATGGACGTGCAGCTCAACATCGTGCGCTTTAACCGAGAAAAAATTGCTGACCATGACTATTTTCTGGAGTTAATTCAGACGGAAGGGCTGGCCTCCTTCCGGAAGCCGGATCCAGAAATGGAAGAAGCATCGGCCGCACTCTCCAAACTTTTCGGACAGGACGTGCCCGCGCATTCGGCCGTCACGGTCACGATGGATTCGAGCGATTTAGAGCTCCAAGAAAAGCTAGCTTTGCTGGCGTATTACCACGGCTTGGTGGTCTTCATTGGAACCACGGACATCCTCTTTAATGCGACTGGAATCCCCACGAGCAGCAATGGCCTTTCCTCCATCAGAAACTGCATGGGAACTATGTGGCGACAGGTCAGCAGACCTATGCTTGATCGCGCCTTTGAGGACGCCCTGCGCCTGCCGGTGTCCGAACAGACGTGGATTCAGGTAATCAACTATGGCTCGGAAGAACGAAGCTACGGCCTCGAAATGTCCATGCACGTGCGCGCAAGCGGACAGTTCGAACTGATATGGTCCAGCCTCCCTCCAGAGGCCACTCAACCGGTATTCCGCACGCTCACTGTCGATACCTATGAAGAATCACGAGAGATTCTGCTTTCCTTCAGTGATCACAACCCGTTGATCGAAGAACTTGCGTGGGAGCCGTTGCCTCAACGCGCATCTAAGCCAATCCTGGATCCTTCAGTCCGCCACGAAACACCCTGGCGCCGGCTGGACGCGGTGAAGGAGCTCCCCGCAGGCGTGATGGTCCACCTGCATAAATGGCCAACATTTTCCTTGGCCTACGGCCGCAATGCACAAGGACAGTGGACCGCGAAAGTTTACGATAACCTCGGCACCGACAATGTGCAGACCTTCGACATCGCAGACGAAGCCATCGCAGTGGCGGAGCACTATTTAGACGGCAACGGCGAGATGATTTCCACAGTCTTCCCGGACTCTTCATCTTCGGATCCGGCGCCGTACACCACGGTCACCGCAATGGAGCTGCCGGAGCGCGAAGAGCAGTGGACTGAAGCATCAGTATGCATGATGCACCGCATCCGCGCTGACCATAATGGCGAGCCCAGCCCTCGGATGCAGAAATATATTGAGAGGATTAACACAAAGCTCGGAAGCGAAATCCTCCTCGCCGAGGAGCACGTGGAGGCACAAGCACTCACACGGCTGCTCATCCCTGCTGATGTCAGGACGGTCACGATAGAGAGGCTTACTCATCTGGCGCAGGATTACGGCATTTCGCTTGTTGTCGATGATTCCCTGGCACTGTATAACCCGTCGGGCAAGCCGCTTCCGGGAGCCGAGAGCTGCCAGTTGAAGCTACTCGCGGATAAGTTGTATGTGAACACCTGGGAGGTGGCCACATCCTCCTCCGTACTCGAAGCGGGGCTTCGCCTCTTCACAGGATGGAGGCTTGAGGTTCGATCCGGGAGTCAGGTGGACTTCCAGGAGCGTTATACCTTGGAAACAACCTATACGGGCGACAACGTTTCGCTTGACCTTGTCACCCCCGACGGGAACCTACACGAAATCCCATCCATCTCACTGCCCCTTGCTCTGGATTTGATGGTTGAATTCACCTACTCCCCAGCGCAGTTGGTGGACAAAGTGAATTGGCAAGATCAGAAGTCGTCCTCAGATATCCCTGAGGACGAGCGCTTCATGGTCAACGCCACGGTCTTCGGCTCAGCTGCGTATCTTTTCAACGATGACCTTCTCGAGGCAGTTCGCCAGGACGGCTTCCCCGAAGTGGGAGCGTGGGTAGCGGCCTTTGACCGAATAGTCCCGGGCGACTACTGCCAGGTCGACCGTGTGGAACCCTCAGAAACAGGAGCGGCACGCTACCTCGTCGAATGGGGCCACAACAACGGTGAGGAAGAAAACTTCCAGATGCTCCTTGAGGACATCGACGAAGCCTTGTCCCTCCTTGAACGGTTTGTGAACGGGGACCGCGCAGAGTTTGAGGCCCTTCCGTGGACGCGGCGAGTGGAGTAACAGCACTAGGCCCTATGCGTGACTAGGGTATGGGGCATGAGAAACGTAACGCCCCAGGAAGTACCTGAGAACGCCCAGCTTATCGACGTCCGCGAGGACCACGAGTGGAACACCGAGTATGCCCAAGGCGCCACCCATATCCCGATGGGAGACCTGGTCGAGCGCCTCGACGAGATTGACCCGGACCGCGATATCTACGTCATCTGTCATGCAGGCGGGCGCAGCATGCAGGTCTGCCAGTACCTCGAGCACGCGAAAGGCTGGGATGTCATCAACGTCGACGGTGGCACGGATGCGTGGAAGACCCAAGGCTGCCCTATGGTTTACCCAAACCACTAGTGGTACCATTTGCGGTACCATGCAAGTGTGGTTTCCAAGATAGAAAAGATCCTCACAAAGATGCGGACCTCACGGACAAACGTCCGCTTCTCAGAGCTGCAACTTGTGTGCGACTTCTACTTCGAACGCCAAGAAAGCGCCGGAAAGAAGCGGCGTGGAACTTCGCACATCGTTTATAAAACCCCGTGGCAGGGAGACCCCCGAGTCAATATCCAAGAGGGCCGCAACGGGAAAGCGAAGCCCTTTCAGATTCGCCAAGTTTTAGCCGCAATCGACCGCCTTCCCTAGGAGCAGATCATGAACCTCGCAGACAAGTACACCTACCAAACCGCTTGGTCCGAAGAAGATGGCGAGTTCGTGGCCACAGTCCTAGAGTTCCCTTCCCTGTCATGGCTGGATACTACTGCGGCCACCGCAGAGGCCGAGTTGCGCAGCGTCGTCGAAGAAACCCTAGAAGATATGCAACGCAACAATGAACACATCCCAGAACCATTCGGACAACGAAGCTACTCGGGGAAGTTCAACCTCCGCATACCTCAGTCACTTCACCGAGACCTGACCATCGAAGCAGAACGGGAAGGCGTTTCTCTCAACACACTCATTGTGCAGAAGCTAGCCTCAACCTAAAACTAATGGGCCACAACCCATGATTTAGGCATGCCACCGTAGGCGCGTTAGAATCATCGGCATGCCTTCATTGAATTCTGTTTCCATCCCTACCGCGCTCCTGGAGTCCCCCTCCTTCCAGCTGGAGCGCCTCCGCCGCCGCACCCGCGAGGGCGTCGAGGCCGCGCTGCAAACGCAGAAGACCACCCTGCGCGAGTACTGGGTTCTCACCTGCCTCGTTGCGGAGGCCGCGTCCTCGCAGTCCGCACTATCGGAAACCTTGGCCATTGACGCCTCCGACATGGTGCGCCTGCTCGATTCCCTGGAGTCCCGCCACTGGGTTAAGCGCGAGCGGGATGCCAAAGACCGCCGCCGCCAAATCATTGCCTCCACCAAGAAAGGCGTGAAGGCGCACAAGGAGCTCACCGTTTTGGTAGCGAAGGCTGAGGACGAAGCCCTCGACGCGTCCACCAACAAGCAGCTCAAGCACCTGCGCAAGCTGGCCACCGCCATCATCGCGGCTGACGCACCCGGTGATACAGAAAGCAGTGATGCTTAAATGTCGGAACCCGATAACCTTCCTAGTACTGGGGGCCGCCACGCCCTCCGCACAGACGAGCCCGAGACCCCGACGATGCCCGAGGTCCCCGAACACTACCTGCTAGGCTCCGAGGCCGCCCCCGCGCGCACCCTCTGGGATATCGTTCAAACCCCCGCCGAGCACTACCCCGAAGCCGCCGCGCTCGACGACGGTGAAATCCTCACCTACGCCGAGCTGCTTGCCGACGTCTCCGCATGGGCCACCGAACTCTACGCCAGTGGAGTGCGCCGCGGCGACCGCATCGGCATCCGAATGACCTCCGGCAAGCGCGAGCTCTACCTGGCCATCCTGTCCACGCTCGCCGCCGGCGCGGCCTACGTGCCCGTCGACGCCGACGACCCCGATGAGCGCGCCGAAATGGTCTTCGGTGAGGCCGATATCGACGGTGTCTTCACCGACGAAGGTTTCCGCATGCTGCGGGAAGGTGGGGCGGCGCGCCCCACGTTCGACGAAAGGGACGGTAGAGACGGCGCACTTTTCCAGGAGCCGCGCCCCGAAGACACCGCGTGGATCATTTTTACCTCCGGATCGACGGGCAAGCCCAAGGGCGTGGCCGTCAGCCACCGCTCCGCGGCCGCCTTCGTCGACGCCGAGGCAGCCCTCTTCCTGGCAGATAACCCGCATGGCCCGCTCGGCCCGGACGACCGCGTCCTGGCCGGCCTGTCCGTGGCCTTCGACGCCTCCTGCGAGGAAATGTGGCTGGCCTGGGGTCACGGTGCCTGTTTGGTCCCGGCCCCTCGCTCCCTGGTGCGCTCCGGGATGGACTTGGGTCCCTGGCTGATTCGCCGCGACATCACGGTGGTCTCCACTGTGCCGACCTTGGCCGGCCTCTGGCCCGCCGAGGCCCTAGACAACATCCGCCTTCTCATCGTTGGCGGCGAGGCCTGCTCCCAGGAGCTCACGGACCGCCTGGCCACCGAGGACCGCGAGATGTGGAATACCTACGGTCCCACCGAGGCCACCGTCGTGGCCTGCGCGCAGCGCATGCTGCCCGGCAAGCCCGTGTCGATTGGGCTGCCGCTGAAGGGCTGGGATCTGGTGGTCGTCGACAAGCACGGCGTCCCCGTGAACATCGGTGAGGTAGGCGAACTCGTCATCGGTGGTGTGGGCCTGGCTGCCTACCTGGACCCGGTGAAGGATGCAGAGAAGTACGCGCCGCTGGAGTCCCTGGGCTGGGAGCGCGCCTACCGCACCGGTGACCACGTGCGTTTGGAAGAGGATGGCCTGTATTTTGTGGGCCGCGTCGATGACCAGGTCAAGATTGGCGGCCGCCGCATCGAGCTCGGTGAGGTGGAGGCTAACGTCGCCGCCCTGCCGAACGTGTACAACTCCGCCGTGGCCGTGCAGAAGACACCGGGCGGCGAGTCCGTGCTCGTCGGCTACGTCTCCCTGGATGACCCGGATGCAGGATTCGACCACGAGGCGGCGCACGTCCGTCTCGCGGAATCCATGCCGGCGGCGCTCGTCCCCCGCATCTGCGTCATGGATGAGCTGCCGATTCGCACCTCCGGCAAGGTGGATAAGAAGGCCCTGCCGTGGCCGCTGCCAGGAGTAGGCGTGGAGGCAGACGGCCTCAACCCCACCGAGCAGTGGCTGGCGGAGCTGTGGGTGGACACCCTGGGTGTTTCCGTCGAGGACGTCAACGCGGACTTCTTCTCCCTCGGCGGCACCTCCCTTGCCGCAGCGACCTTGGTCGGCCGCATCCGCGAGCGCTTCCCTACCGTGGCCGTGCGCGATCTCTATGACCACCCGCGCTTGGGCTCCCTGGCGGAGCAGCTTGCTGGTGCCGAGTCCGTGGAGGACGCAGGGCCTGCACGCGAGGTAGCGCCCGTGCGCGCCGGCACGCGCATCGCGCAAACACTCATCCAGATCCCCGTAATGACGCTGGCCGCCACGACGTGGCTCGCCTGGTTGCTGCTGGGCTCCAACGTGGCGAACCTACTGGGCGTGGACTGGGCCATGACCACCCCGTGGTGGCTGGTCATTCTTCTCCTCGTCATCTTTGTCGCTCCCATCGGCCGCATCCCCATCGGTGGTTTCGGGGCGCGGCTAATCACCGCCGGCATCACGCCCGGCGAGTATCCGCGCGGCGGTTCCACGCACCTGCGCATTTGGGCAGCGGAGCGCTGGGTTAATGCCATAGGCGCCAGCTCCCTGGCGGGCGCTACCCGCGTCAATAACTATGCCCGCGCTCTGGGCGTGAAGATTGGCCGCGGTGTGGATCTCCACTCGCTGCCGCCTGTGACGGGGCTGCTGACCTTGGGCAAGCACGCCGCTATTGAACCGGAAGTGGACCTCACCGGCTACTGGCTGGACGGCGATATCCTCCGCGTCGGTGCCATTGAAGTCAAGGAAGGCGCGCGCGTGGGTGCGCGCTCCACGCTGCTGCCGGGCACCGTCGTGGGCAAGTACGCCCACGTGGAGGCCGGCTCCACCGTGACGGGGCGCAAAAAGGTCAAGGACGGCCAGCGCTGGTCCGGCTCCCCCGCCAAGAAGGTGGGCCGCTCCAAGCACCGCTTCCCGTCCCATACCCCGAAACGCCGCCCGCTATGGGTTCCTGTGTATGACTTCACGTCCGTCCTGCTAGCCTTGCAGCCCATTGTGGCGCTGGCGGTCGGCGCGGCTGTCGTCGTTAGCCTCATCGCGCTGACCGATGGCTCCGCCTTCGTCGGCTCCATCTTCTTCGCGCCGCTCGGCGCCCTAGTGGCGTTTGCTACCTATATGCTGCAAACCTGGCTGGGCGTGCGCTTGCTTTCCATTGGCATCACACCCGGTGTCGCACCGGTGCGCTCCGCCAAAGGTTGGCGCTTGTGGACCATCGAGAGGCTCATGGACGAGGCCCGCACGCAGCTCTTCCCCATCTATGCTTCGCAGCTCACCCCGGCGTGGCTGCGTTCCTTGGGCGCCACAATTGGCAAGGACGTGGAGATTTCCACGGCTGTCATGGTGCCCAAGCTAACGGAAGTCAAGGACGGCGCGTTCTTGGCAGATGACACCATGATCGGCGGCTATGAGCTCGGTGGCGGATGGATGCTCACGGGTGAGACCAAGGTGGGCAAGCGTTCCTTCGTGGGCAACTCCGGCATCACAGGCCCGGGCCGCAAGCTGTCGAAGAACTCGCTGGTTGCCGTGCTCTCCTCGACACCAAAGAAGACCAAGTCCGGCGCTAATTGGTGGGGTTCCCCGCCGGAGCGCATGCGCCGCGTCGAGGCCCACGTGGACGGTGTGGAGGGCGAATCCCTGACCTATAACCCGGGCTTTGGGGTCAAGGCCGCGCGTGGTGCGATTGAGACCATGCGTCTGCTGGCGCCGATGACCTCGGCCATGCTGCTGGCGGGCACCCTGGCATCGCTTTACGCGCTTGCCGACGCCCTCGGCATCGCCGCCGCCTGGGCCCTCGGCGGCCTCATCCTCATGGTGGCCGGCGCCATCGCCATGACCATCACCGTCGCGGTGAAGTGGATCTGCGTGGGCACGCAGACCGCTGGCGACCACCCACTGTGGTCCGCCTTCGTGTGGCTCAACGAGCTGCAGGACACCTTTGTGGAGGCTGTTGCTGCCCCATGGTTCTTTAGCCACACGTATGGCATGGGCGAAATCAACCAGGGCCTGCGCGCTCTCGGCGTGACGATTGGCCGCGGCGCGTGGATCGATTCTTACTGGTTCCCCGAGACGGACCTGTGCTTCGTGGGCGAAGGCGCGTCCGTTGGCCCCGGCACTGTGGTGCAAACGCACCTCTTCCAGGACCGCGTGATGAGCCTGGACACCGTGACCATTAAGGCTGGTGCCACCTTGGGATCGCATTCGGTGGCGCTGCCAGCCTCGGTCATTGGCAGCGTGGCAACCGTCGGCCCCGGTTCCTTGGTGATGCGCGGCGACCAAGTCCCTGGCAACTCCGAGTGGCAGGGCAACCCGATTGAACCGTGGAAACATTAGCTACATAAAGAAAGAGGCGGTCAGGATACCTGGCCGCCTCTTTCTTTATGCATGCACGAGCCGCTAATGCGCGGTCGGTGCGTGGTGACTAGTCACCGATCTGGTCGCGGCCACGCTTGACAATCTTGTCATCTACCTGATCAACGAGCTCGTGATCCTTGTTGGTGTACTCAAACTTGGAGAGCACGTAACGCATCGCGTTAATGCGGGCGCGCTTCTTATCGTTGGACTTAATGGTGATCCACGGAGACTCTTCAGTATCCGTGTAGCGGAACTGCTCCTCCTTGGCGCGGGTGTAATCATCCCACTTATCTAGCGATGCCAAGTCCATGGGCGAAAGCTTCCACTGACGGACGGGGTCGATCTGGCGAATAGCAAAGCGGGTGCGCTGCTCCTTGCGGGTCACGGAGAACCACAGCTTGGTAAGCGAAATACCAGAGCCCAGAAGCATATTCTCCAGCATCGGCACCTCACGCAAGAATTCCGCGTGCTGCGACTCCGTACAGAAGCCCATGACACGCTCCACACCGGAGCGGTTGTACCAGGAGCGGTCAAAGAAGACGATTTCACCGCCGGACGGGAAGTGTTGAATATAGCGCTGGAAGTACCACGAGGTGGACTCGCGCGGGGATGGCTTCTCTAGCGCTACGGTGCGTGCACCACGCGGGTTGAGGTGCTCGTTGAAGCGTTTAATGGTGCCACCCTTGCCCGCGGCATCGCGGCCTTCAAAAAGGATGATGTGGCGCTGGCCGGTTTCCTTGGTCCAGTTCTGCCACTTCAGCAGCTCTATCTGCAGGGCGCGCTTGATGGACTCGTACTCATCGCGCGTCATGCGCTCTTCGTAGGGGTAGTTCTCGCGCCAGGTCTCGACGGGCGAGCCATCCGGCATGATCAGCGAAGGATCATCTTCATCAGAGTCATCGACGACGTAGCCGTCGGTCTGTGCAAGGTCGATCTCGGGGAGTTCGTCGTCTTTAATGTCAGCCATACTTTTAGTTTAACCCGAACCAACACCACAAGTGCCCTAAACCTTCGCAGTTACCCCTTCCCTCAAGACAGCAATCAAAACGAAAAGAAGGCCTACCGAAACGGTAGGCCTTCTTGCTTCAGTGAGCTTTAAAGCTCAGAGCTGAGGTTGTTCTTAAACGAACATGCCGATCAGTTCGGAAGCACCCTTAGCGACCTGAACCAGCGGCTGCATGATAGCGGCGATGCCGGAGAAGTCGAGAGCAATTGCGGAAGAAAGGTTGAAGGCATCAAACAGAACGGAAGACATAGATTCTCCTATGATGAATTAGTAGGGGATGGGCGTAAACCCGATTATTACTTGCTGCTCAGCAGAGCGGAAGAGGTGTTGGAGAAAGCGTCGCCAACCTCGTACTCGTCGCTCTGAAGACCGAAGAAGATGTCAACAGCGTTGTTCAGAACGGTCGGCAGGTTAGCGGCAATCTTACCCCAGCCTTCCCAGGTGTGAACAAAGTTGTCGAGGTGAGTCTGGATGAGGGAGAGATCCATAGTGAACTCCTATTTTAGGTCCGAAGCGATTCAGTGCCCCGGAGGGGTTTGCAGTTTGCAGACACCCTCAGTGGGCGTCACAAGAAGTATTTTGGCACAAGATGACAACAAATCAAGTTCATTTGAGTCACAAGTTTCGCCAACTCTAAACCTCGGCAATCGACACTCGAGCGCTCCATCACCTTCCCCGCTAACGGGGCGCACACTTTAAAAACGTATTCTAACTGGGGTTTTATGAAAGGCGCAGGGATTAAGCTGCGAAAAACTCACGGCATTGCGTAACGTTTTTCGCTCTAGCAAGCGATAGCCTTTAGCCATTCTCTTTCAACCGCATCAGTTTCTGCTGAAAATAATTCTTGAAGGGGCACCCCCATCTGGGGGTCTAAAGTTAATGGTGGGACGCCTGTTACTAAAGGGAGTGGAGCCACACTCCTCGCCGTGATTTATATGGTGAGGTGCAAATCTCTCATATTGATACCGAAAAGCTCTCAAAGAGCACATCTGAAGAGCGAAGTGGCCGAGACACGCCGAAGCGCCCCACAAACAGCGTTTATCGCCATTTGTGGGGCGCTTCAATTCCTTGATGGTTCGGCTCCATCGTCTGCCGCTAGGGCGACGTACGGGGCCTTCAGGAGGCTTAGAAGCCCATGCCGCCCATTGCGTCAGCGTCCGGCATGCCAGCGCCTGCACCGGCCGGTTCCGGCTTATCAGCCACAACAGCCTCGGTGGTCAGGAACAGAGCCGCGATGGACGCAGCGTTCTGCAGCGCGGAGCGGGTGACCTTAACCGGGTCGTTAATACCCGCAGCCATGAGATCCACGTACTCGCCAGAAGCGGCGTTGAGACCCTGGCCAGCCGGCAGGGAGGCGACCTTGTCAGCGACAACGCCCGGCTCCAGGCCAGCGTTCTGAGCAATCTGCTTCAGCGGAGCAGACAGCGCCTCACGGACAATCTTGACGCCGGTTGCCTCGTCACCGGTGAGGTCGGAGAGGGAATCCAGAACCTCAGCTGCCTGCAGCAGAGCCACGCCACCACCGGCAACGATGCCCTCCTCAACAGCAGCCTTGGCGTTGCGCACGGCATCCTCGATGCGGTGCTTGCGCTCCTTAAGCTCGACCTCGGTAGCGGCACCAACCTTGAGGACTGCCACGCCGCCGGCCAGCTTGGCCAGGCGCTCCTGCAGCTTCTCGCGGTCGTAGTCGGAGTCGGAGTTCTCGATCTCGGCGCGGATCTGCTTGATGCGGCCGTCGATCTGCTCCTGGGAGCCAGCACCCTGAACGATGGTGGTCTCATCCTTGGTCACAACGACCTTGCGCGCCTGGCCGAGGTACTCGATCTCGGCGGTCTCCAGGGAGAGGCCGACCTCCTCGGAGATAACCTGGCCGCCGGTGAGGATAGCCATGTCCTGCAGGGTGGCCTTGCGGCGGTCACCGAAGCCCGGAGCCTTCACAGCAACAGACTTGAAGGTGCCGCGGATCTTGTTGACCACGAGGGTGGACAGGGCCTCGCCCTCAACATCCTCAGCGATAATCAGCAGCGGCTTGCCGGTCTGCATAACCTTCTCCAGCAGCGGCACGAGGTCCTTGATGTTGGAGATCTTGGAGGAGACCAGCAGGATGTACGGATCCTCGAGGACTGCCTCCTGGCGCTCCATATCGGTAGCGAAGTAACCGGAGATGTAGCCCTTGTCGAAGCGCATACCTTCGGTGACCTCAAGGTCAACGCCGAAGGTGTTGGACTCCTCAACGGTGATAACGGAATCCTTGTTCACGGAGCCGTTGCCCACGGTGTACATAGCCTCGGCGATCTTCTCGCCGATTGCCGGGTCAGCGGCGGAGATTCCTGCAGTGGTGGCGATCTCTTCCTGGGTCTCTACTTCCTTCGCGGAGGAGAGCAGAGAGTCAACAACCTTCTTGGTGGCGGCCTCAATGCCGCGCTTGATGCCCATCGGGTTGGAACCAGCGGCTACGTTGCGCAGGCCCTCACGCACGAGAGCCTGTGCCAGAACGGTAGCGGTGGTGGTGCCGTCACCGGCGACGTCATCAGTCTTCTTGGCTACTTCCTTGACCAGCTCAGCGCCAATCTTCTCGTACGGGTCCTCGAGCTCGATCTCGCGCGCGATGGAGACACCGTCGTTGGTAATGGTCGGGGCGCCCCAGGACTTCTCCAGGACGACGTTGCGGCCCTTGGGGCCGAGGGTGACCTTGACGGCGTCGGCAAGCGTGTTGAGGCCACGCTCGAGGCCGCGACGTGCCTCTTCATCGAAGGCAATGATCTTTGCCATGTGTTTGTGCTCCTTAAGCTTTGTTGAGGACGACACTCACGTCTGATCTATGACGGACGCCCGCGACGGCACGGCTGGCGAGTGTTCTCCAGCCCCAACCACATAGATGACTCTGTTTATTTCTGGCACTTACCATGTGGAAGTGCTAGCGACCATTCTGGCACTCAGACCTACCGACTGCAAGGTTCAACACGAACGCTATAAGCGAACGGGCGGTGCAAAAACACCGCCCGTTTGATCGAACCGCCCTTTAAAAAGAACCAATCACGCTGTCTTAAGAAGCAGCCTTCTTCGCCGTCCACTTATATGTCGCAGCGATACCGCCAACGAAGAGGATGACGCCAACGAACTTGGCTCCCGTGCCGCCCTCGAAGATCTCCAGCGGGGAGTCGCCGGCCGATGCCGCGATAATGCCCGCGTTGACCACACCGAAGAGGGACTCGCCCACGATGAGGCCGGTGGCCAGCAACGTACCCATGCGCTTGACAAAATCCGGCTTGGACTGGCGTGCCGCCCAACGGTTGTAGAAGTAGCCCAAGAACGCACCAATCGGCACCACAATGGTGATCGCCGCCGGCAGGTACATGCCCATGCCCACTGCCAGCGGAGACAGGGAATACTTGTCGGTGAAGTGGCGCAGGCACTCATCCACGATGATGATGACGGCACCAATCGCCGCGCCCAGACCAATGAGATCCCACGGCAAGGAGTTATCGAAAATACCGGAGGCCACCGAGGACATCAGCGCAGCCTGCGGTGCGGCCAGTGCATCCTCGCCAGCGCCTTCCATGCCCTGGAAGCCAAAGCCGGTGAGCATGACCTGGAGAATCGGCGGGATCACCAAGGAACCGAAGAGGACACCAATGATGAGCGCTACCTGTTGCTTCCACGGTGTCGCGCCAACCAGCTGACCAGTCTTGAGGTCCTGCAGGTTGTCATTGGAAATGGTCGCGATGCCGAAGACAATGGCCGCGGTAAACAGCGTATAAGCCACCAGCGAGAGCGGCTCCGCATCCGTACCGCGGGTCACGGCGGCAATCAGCAGCGCAGCGGCGATGACCGCGATGATGCCAATCGAGGAGATCGGCGAGTTAGAAGCGCCAATGAGGCCCGCCATGTAGCCACACACCGACGCGATAACGAGGCCCACCAGCAAGGTGAAGAGTACGGAGACCGTGATCAGCACGCCCATGTGGTCATGAATATCGGTACCGCGCACGAAGTTCCACAGCAGCAAGCCAATCGGAACCATCAGGACCAGGATGGTGCCAATGACATAGGGCGCTGGAATATCGCGCTCCTCCACTGCCATTTGCTGGCCATCCTTACGGTTGCGGGAGGAGGCGAAGGACTCAGCCATGCCTTTGGCAATCGGGCCCGCAATCTTAACCAACGTCCATACGGCCGCGATGGCCATGGTGCCCACGCCGATGAAGCGGATCCTATCGGAGAAGACCGTATCCACGGTCTCCATGATGGCAGCCGGATCACCCAGGCCCTCACCACCGGTCAGGATGGGCAGCAGGATGAGGTAAGAAATAACCACGCCGACGAGCATGGCGATACCCACGGCCAGACCCACGAGGTGGCCCACGCCGACCAGCGCCAGCGAGAGGGAGGTGCCCAGCGTCGTCGCGCCCGAGCCGAATTTGAAGTAGGTGGCCACCTCAGAGGCAGCCGCCTTCATTGCCGCGAGCAAAGCCATGAGCGCGGAGAGGATGCCACCGAAGACGATGACGCGCAGGCCCTTTGCGTTTTCCTCATGGGCGGCCTCGCCGTCCTCACCGGAGCTATCGCCCACCTTGAGGACCTCGGCCGCGGCCACGCCCTCCGGGTAGGGCAGGTCCGAGCCCGTCACCAGCGCACGGCGCAGCGGGATGGAGTACATCACGCCGAGCACACCACCGATGGCGCACACTGCGGCGGTATCAATGAAGGAAAAGCCCTGCCAATAGCCCACCATCACCAGGCCCGGGAGCACGAAGATGATGGCGGACAAGGTACCGGCTGCCGACGCGATGGTCTGCACAATGTTGTTCTCTTTAACGTTGTGCCCGGCAAAGCGGCGCAGCACCGCCATGGAAATCACGGCGGCAGGAATGGACGTGGCAAATGTCAGGCCTACTTTGAGGCCGAGATACACGTTGGCGGCAGTAAAGATCAGAGTGATGAGTCCACCGATAATAATGCCGCGCAGCGTGAGCTCGCGGAGCGTGGACTGGGAACCTTCGGCGGTCGTCGTCGCCATGTCAGGTCCTTTCTAAGGAATAGTTACTAGAACCCGGAATATATTACTCCCTACTTGTCGATAGACCGATTCGGGGATACGAGTAGGTTGGAGGGCATGACCAAGATTTCTGAGTTTGTGAACAACGACCGCGAAACTATCTTCAACCAGCTCAAGGAGCTCGTTTCCTTCAATTCCGTCCACAACGAGCCGGGTCTAGAGGACCAGACCGCGAAGGCAGCGGAGTGGGTTCACGCCGCGCTTGTCGACGTCGGCTTCACCCCCGAAGCCATCACCACCGCTGATGGTTCCACGGCGATCGTCGCCAAGCGCCCCGGCAAGGAGGGCGCGAAGACGGTGCTGCTCTACTCGCACTATGACGTGGTGCCCGCCGGCAACCCGGAGGCCTGGGATTCCGATCCTTTCACCCTGACTGAGCGCGATGGCCGCTGGTACGGCCGCGGCGCCGCGGACTGCAAGGGCAACGTCGCCATGCACCTGGCGGCACTGCGCGCGCTCGACGCCCACGGTGGAACCGACCTTAACCTCACCGTGCTTATTGAGGGTTCCGAGGAACGCGGCGGCGAGGGCCTGTCCGCGCTCATCGAGGAACGCCCGGAGCTTTTTGCTGCCGACGCCATCCTCATCGCCGATGCCGGCAACGCCAAGGTGGGTGTGCCGACGCTGACGACCTCCCTGCGCGGCGGCTCCCAGATCAACGTCAAGGTCTCCACCCTCCACTCTGCCGTGCACTCCGGCCAGTTCGGCGGCGCGGCTCCCGACGCCGTCAAGGCGCTCATGCGCGCGCTGGATTCCCTGACGGATGAGTACGGCCGCACGACTATCGACGGCGTCGATTGTGCGGGTTCCTGGCCGCTGGCCGAGGGCCAGGACACCGCCTACCGCGAGGAGAACTTCCGCTCGGATGCCCAGATGCTCGAGGGCACCGAGGTCATGGGCGCGAAGGATCCGGCCGGTGCCACCGCCATCGCGGATATGATTTGGGCCCGCCCGGCGATTACCGTCACCGGTTTTACCTCCACCCCGGTGGCCGAGGCCGTCAACGCCGTGCCCGCTACCGCCGAGGCCAACATCAACCTGCGCACCCCCGCCACCATGGATCCCCGCACCACCGCGGAGGCCGTGGCCGAGCACCTGAAGAAGCACGTCCCGTGGGGCGCACACATCGAGGTCACCATCCTGGAGGCCAACCTGGGCTTCGAAACCGATCCGGCAAAGCCCGCCGTGGCTCTACTCGGCGAGTGCCTCGGCGAGGCTTTCGGGGCCGAGACCATCACCCAGGGCATGGGCGGATCCATTCCGCTGACCGTGGAGTTGCAGGAGAAGCACCCGAACGCGGAGATCGCGCTCTTTGGTGTGGAGGAGCCGCAGTGCACCATTCACTCCGCCAATGAGTCGGTCGACCCGAGCGAAATTGAAAAGATCGCCATCGCCGAAGCGCTCTTCCTCCAGCGCTTCGCTTAAGTGGCGCGATCCCGCTCGGCAGAGCCATCCGCCGGGCGGGGTCCCGCTTCCTTCCGGATGCACTCTGGACGCGCTGTTGGTGACGTGGCGGAACGCCAACAGGAGACGCATTTATAACTGTATGAAACGAAAATGTGAAAATTGGGATTTCAGACTGTATCGTGAGCATTAGTGAACGCCCGCCAGTGCGGTGGGTTTAGCCCAGTCCCCCGACAAGGAAAGGACGCCACTGCAACCTCGTGCTCACCCTCTTTTGCGCTTTGGTCATCGCCACCATTGCTGCCCCATTCCTCATTTTCTACCTTGGCCGCCGCGCCTTCGGGCTTTTGGCAATCGCGCCCGCAGTCGGCTTCTTCTGGGTACTCCAGCAGCTCACCACTGGCACGCTACGCAACGGCAACCAGCTGGCTTATGACCTCAACTGGATGCCGGCGGCACACCTGAACATCAGCTTCCGCATGGACGCGCTTTCCGCGTTATTCAGCCTCATCATCCTGGGAGTAGGCGCGCTGGTCTTGCTTTATTGCTGGGGCTATTTCGACCATTCCCGGCGGCGCCTCGCCCTCTTCGGTGGCCAGATGGTGGGCTTTGCCACGGCCATGTATGGCCTGGTGATTTCCGATAATTTCCTGCTGCTCTACGTCTTCTGGGAAATCACCTCCCTGCTGTCTTTCCTCTTGGTGAGCTACTACGGCGAGCGTGCCTCGTCGCGTCGATCAGCGCAGCAGGCCCTCATGGTGACCGTTCTGGGCGGCCTCGCCATGTTGGTGGGTATCACCCTCCTCGGCCGCCAGACCGGCGCGTGGTCTTTCAGCGGTATCGCCGCCACCGAAGACCTCGCCAACACCCCCTACCTCACCGTGGCCATCGTGCTGATTCTCTGCGGTGCGCTCTCCAAGTCCGCCATCGCCCCGGCCCACTTCTGGCTGCCCGGCGCCATGGCCGCGCCGACCCCAGTCTCGGCCTACCTGCACTCCGCGGCGATGGTGAAGGCCGGCATCTACCTCGTCGCGCGCCTTGCCCCCTCGGTGCATGACATTTCTACCTGGCACCTCGTGGTCATCCCCCTTGGTGCTTTCACCATGTTGCTCGGTGGCTGGATGGCGCTCAAGCAGCGCGACCTGAAGCTGGTTCTGGCCTACGGTACCGTCTCGCAGCTAGGCTTTATCACCGCCATCATCGCCATCGGATCCCGCGAGACCATGCAGGCAGGGCTGGCGCTGACCTTCGCGCACTCCCTCTTCAAGGCCGCGCTCTTCATGATCGTCGGCGCTATCGACCATTCGACGGGAACCCGGGACATCGACAAGCTTGCGGGCCTGGGCAAGAAGAAACCCGCGCTGTACATCCTGGCCATCCTCCCCGCGATGTCTATGGCCGGTATCCCGCCGCTGCTGGGCTTCGTGTCCAAGGAGGCCACGCTCGAGGCGATCATGCACGAGGAGCTCTTGGTCGGCATGCCGCGCAACATGCTGCTCGTGACGGTCGTCGTCGGCTCCGCGCTGACCATGGCCTATGCGCTGCGCTTCCTCTGGGGCGCGTTCTCCTCGAAGGGGCAGGAGGAGCCCTCTGAAGCGGTAGCGAATATGCACCACATCGGCCCCTTCCTGTGGATCCCGCCGACGGTGCTGACTCTGCTGACCATCTTCTTTGGTCTGCTGCCGCTGCCTTTGTCCCACGGCATCACGCAGCACCTGGACAACACCTTTGGCGCGAAGCACGCGTCCGAACTAGCGCTATGGCATGGCTTCACCATCCCGTTGCTGCTCTCCGTGGTCATCATCGTCGCCGGTTCTCTCCTGCACTGGCAGCGCCAAGCCCTCACGAAGGCCCAGTTCACCTACCCGGCCTTGGGCTCGGCCGATGACTCCTACGACGCCGTCATCAACGCCCTGCGCCAACTCTCCCTGCGCATCACCGCTTCCACGCAGCGCGGTTCGCTGCAGTTCAACCTCACGGTCATCTTTGCCACCCTCATGGTGCTGCCCATCGTCATGCTCATCCGCGGCGACCTCACCAACGTGCACATGATCGTGGCCGAGAACCCCTGGCAGGCCATCGCAGCGGTGGTCATCATCATCGCCGCCATCGCCGCCACGGTGCTGGATAACCGCCTCTCCGGCGTCATCCTGGTGGGCGCGACGGGCTACGCCTTGTCCTTCATCTTTGCGCTTCACGGCGCGCCGGACTTGGCGCTGACGCAGCTCCTCGTGGAGACCATCATTATGGTGCTCTTCATGCTCGTGCTGCGCCGCATGCCGGCGAATACCGAGTGGAAGCAGGACCCCAAATCCGGCCGCCTGCGCGCGTGGCTGGCGGTGGGCGTGGGCCTGGCCGTCACTGTGGTGGGCATGTTCGCCATCAACGCCCGGCGCGAGGAACCCATCTCGCAGTACATGCCGGAATTGGCCAAGGAGATCGGCCACGGCGCCAACACGGTCAACGTCTTGCTCGTGGACCTGCGCGCGTGGGATACCTTCGGCGAAATCACGGTGCTCATCATCGCGGCGACGGGTATCGCCTCGCTGATCTACCGCACGCAGAGTTTCACCCGCTCCTCCCGCCGCCCGACCTTGCAGGTCACCGGCCGCCGCTGGCTGGCCGCGGGCGTGGAATCAGAGAAGGCGCTCAACCGCTCGCTCATGGTGGACGTGAGCACCCACATCCTCTTCCCCTCGATGATGGTGCTCTCCCTGTACTTCTTCTTCGGCGGCCACAACGCCCCCGGCGGCGGTTTTGCCGGCGGCCTCGTGGCGGCCTTGGCGCTGATTCTGCGCTACCTGGCGGGCGGGCGCGAAGAGCTCGATGAGGCGCTGCCTCTCGACGGCGGCCGCACCATGGCGGTGGGTCTGCTTCTTTCCCTCAGCGCAGTTATCACCCCGATGCTCTTGGGCTATCCGCCCCTGACCACCGGGTACACGAAGGTCGGCGTGCCGCTCATCGGTGATGTATCCCTGCCTTCGGCGCTGATTTTCGACGCCGGCGTCTACCTCATCGTCGTCGGCCTCACGCTCTACGTCCTGTCCTCCTTGGGCGCCAAGCTCGATGAGGAAGAAGAGATGCGTAAGCAACGCGCCCGCGACCGCGCCCGCTCCCTGGCACGCCGGGCGAACGAGAAAGAAACCACTGCCACTGCAGAGAAAGGACGCGCCTAATGGATGCCAACCTCATGCTCCTACTCGCTGCGGGCGTACTCTGCGGCGCCGGGGTGTACTTGTTGCTAGACCGCGCCATGACCAAGATGCTGCTCGGCATCTTGTTGCTGGGCAATGGTGCGAACCTCTTCATGCTCATGGCCGGCGGTAAGGCTGGCTCGCCGCCAATCGACGGCCGGACTTCCCTGCCCTATGGCGAGGAAATCGCCGATCCGCTGGCTCAGGCGATGATCCTCACGGCCATCGTCATTTCGATGGCGCTGACCGGCTTCATTCTCACGTTGGCCTACCGCCAGTACCGTTACCGCACGGCGGACGTGATTGAGGACGACACCGAGGACACCGCCATCGCGGCGATGGCCTCGCGCCCGGGCAATGCCTCGGCTGCCCCGGACCACGATGCTTCCAATGACCCGACCACCGGCCGCAACACCAAGGAAGGCGATAAGTTTGGCCCCGAGTTCTTCGAGGCTCCCGTGAAGGAGGCCACCGATGAGTGAGACCATCTCGCCCCTGGTGGATCTGTTGCTGCCGTATATCAGCTACCTGATCCCCCTGCCGATCATCATCCCGGCTTTGGCCGCCGCGCTGGCGATGCTCTTTGCGCGCAATGCCCATGCGCAACGTCGCATCGCCTTCTTCTCCCTGCTCACGCTCGCCACGGTGAACGCCGCGTTGATTTTCATCGCGGATACCACCGGCATTCAGACCGTGCAGGTGGGCGGCTGGGACGCGCCGGTGGGCATCACGCTGGTGGCGGACCGTTTGTCCACGGTCATGCTCTTTACCTCCTCCGTCGTCCTGTTCTCCGTGATGTGGTACGCCATTTCCCAGGGCGTGCGCGACGGCACCAAGGACGAGCCGGTGGCGGTCTTCCTGCCCACCTACATGTTGCTGACCATGGGCGTAAACGTGTCCTTCCTGGCCGGTGATTTGTTCAACCTCTACGTGGGCTTCGAAATCTTCCTCGTGGCCTCGTATGTGCTGCTGACCCTCGGCGCCTCGCCTGCGCGCGTGCGTGCGGGCGTGGGATATGTCATGGTCTCCATGGCCTCCTCGCTCATCTTCGTGCTGGCCTTGGCTTATATCTACGCCGCGGTGGGCACGATGAACATGGCCCAAATTGGTATCCGCATGGAAGATATCCCGGCGGGCACGCGCTCCGCAGTGTTCGCCGTACTGCTCATTGCCTTCGGCATTAAGGCGGCCGTCTTCCCGCTGGACGCCTGGCTGCCGGACTCCTACCCCACCGCACCTTCGCTGGTCACCGCAGTCTTCGCGGGCCTGCTCACCAAGGTCGGTGTCTACGCCATCATCCGCGCGCGCACCTCCATCTTCACCGCTGGTGGGTTAGATAACCTGCTCATGTGGGTCGCGCTGGCCACGATGCTCGTGGGTATTTTGGGTGCCATCGCCCAATCGGATATCAAACGATTACTGTCCTTCACGCTGGTCAGCCACATCGGTTATATGATCTTCGGCGTTGCCCTCGGAACCGCGCAGGGCTTGTCAGGCGCCATCTTCTACGCTGTGCACCACATTCTGGTGCAGACCGCGCTCTTCCTGGTGGTGGGCCTCATCGAGCGTCAAGCCGGCACCTCTTCGCTGCGGCGCTTGGGCTCGCTGATCTACACCGCACCGCTCATCGCTATTTTGTACTTCATCCCGGCCATGAATCTGGGTGGCATCCCGCCCTTCTCCGGCTTCCTGGGCAAGATCATGCTGCTCCAGGCGGGCGCGAACGAGGGATCGTGGATGTCGTGGGTCCTCATCGGCGGCGCGGTGGTCACCTCGCTGCTCACTCTGTACGTCATGGTCCTCGTCTGGGCCAAGGGTTTCCTGCGTGACCGCGGCGACGCACCCGAGGGCAACCTCGCCATGGTGCGTCCTTCCCCGCTGGGCGAGGTCACCGAATACGTTGAGCTGGAAGAGCGCGATGACGTCGGCCGCGTGCCCTTCGGCATGCTGGCCTCCACTTCCCTACTCGTCATCGCTTCGGTGTCGATGTCCTTCCTGGCGGGACCCATCTCCGGGGTGACCACCCGCGCGGCCACCTCGGCGCAGGATGACTCCCTCTACCGCTATGCCGTGCTGGGTGATTCTGCCGAGGACCCGACGCGCCACCTAGACCCCGCTGAGCGCTACGAGGAGGGCGCGGATTCTCGCAAGAACCGGAGCGAGCCCATCCCGGATCCGGAGCCGGTGGCACCGACAACGAAGACGTCGCCAAGCGCTACGCCCGCCCTGCCCACCACCGTGAGCAAAGATGAAAAGGAGGTATCGCGATGAGATTTGCCGGGCTTAAGCACCGCTTCCGCCCCTGGTTCATGGTGTGGATCATCGTCATGTGGTGCATGCTCATGGGCGAAGTCACCGTGGCGAACCTGGTAGGTGGGCTGCTTGCCAGCCTGTTCATCGTCTTCGCGCTGCCACTGCCGGCGATGCCCGTGGCGGGGATTTCGGTGAGCTGGGGAAAGCTTTTCATCTTCATGGTGCAGTGGTTTGTGGAGCTGATGGAAGCTTCCGTCAAGGTGGGCTGGCTGGCGGTGCGCCCGCAGGAGGTGCCCAAGACGGCGATTGTCAGGCTCCCGATGCGCTTGGAGAATGAGTTCGTTCTGGCGCTGGCGGTCAGCCTGTACAACCTGCAGCCGGGCGGCACCGTGTCCGATATCGACATTGCCAACCGCATGCTCACCATCCACCTGCTCGACGCCGATTCTGAAGCCCACCTGGAGCGTGAGATCGCGGCGGTGCGCAAGCTGGAGGCCGATATGATTGCCATCTTCGAAAGGAGCCACCCCTGATGGATACTGACGTGTATAACATCCTGCTCACCGTGGCCGCGGGCTTCCTCGTGGTGGCCTTCCTCATCACCACGTGGCGCATCGTCATCGGCCCCAACTCGCTCGACCGGCTCATCGCCATGGACGGGCTGGTGGCCATGTTCCAATGCGCCCTGGCCACCTATATCTGTTGGACCTTGGACACCACAGTCTCCAACGCGATGCTGGTCGTGGCTCTCCTCGGCTTCATCTCTACGGTTTCCGTTACTCGCTTCAGGAAGAGGGATTCATGAGTTATGCACTGATTGCCGATGTCCTCTCCATCATCCTCATCCTTGTCGGCTCGATACTCATCTTGGCGGCCGCGATTGGAGTGGCACGTTTTGGGGACACGATGGCGCGCGTGCATGCCATCGCCAAACCCCAAACCACGGGCCTCATCTTCACCATTCTGGGCGCCATCATCAAGGTAACGGGCTCGGAGTATTTCAGCGTGGCAGAAAAGGGTGACCTGGGAATCCTCATCCTTCTAGTCCTCTTTGCCATGATCACCAGCCCGGTGACCGCACAAAGAACCACGCGTATCGCCCGCCGTGAGGGCCTGTACGGCCCGCCGGACTCAATGCTGCGCAATGAGGCCCCTGCCGCGCGTTCCATGCGCCGAAAGTAGGGACACGGGCCCCTTCTCCCAGGAAAAGAGGGAGCGTTAATATAGGCTGCAAAAGGCAATAATAGGTGCTCATCCGAGGAGAGTCGACGTGAAGAAGCTGCAAGGCGTACCAACAATATGCGCTGTCCTCGCAATGGGTATCGCTGTGATGGTGTACAAGTTCAGCCACTTCGATGGACCCCACTCCTTCACCTATATCCTCCCCTTCGACCTCGCCATCTACCGCATGGCGGGCGAAGACCTCAACGCGGGCGGCCTGCTTTACGACGCCCCCTATATCTTCCAATTCCCCTTCACCTACCCGCCCTTCGCGGGTCTGCTGTTCAAGGTTTTGCCCTTCTTCAGCAAGGGTGCGCTGACCATTATCTGGCCCTCGCTCATGTTCCTGGCAGTGCTGGCGATCGTCGTCATGATCTTCCGCGAGCGGGACGTGAAGATGACCCCAGCCGCGGTACTCGTCGCGGTGCTGCTTACCGCGCTCACTCCAGCGAATGAAGCGATGCACGGTTCGCTCTACTACGGGCAGGTCAATGTCTTCTTGATGCTGCTCGTGGCTTTGGATTTCCTGCCGCTCAAGCGCCGCCTGCCGGGCGTGGGAATTGGCTTAGCTGCGGGCATCAAGCTGACCCCGGCTTATATGGGTTTGGCTTTGCTCTTTGAGAAGCGCTGGTGGGCCGCCCTGGGAGCGGTCATCACCTTCTTGGTGACCGTGGTACTCGGCTTCCTCTTCGTGCCCGATGCGATGGATTTCTGGACCGATGCCATGTTCAATTCTTCCCGCGTGGGTGAGCACGCCAACCCCGGGGCGAAGTCGCTGCGCTCGCTTATGTTCCGCGAGCTCGGCATCGATGGCGGCATCTGGTGGCTGCTGGCGGTCATCGCGGTCTTCGCGCTTACCTGCTTGGCGCTGCGCACCGCATACCTGCGTGGCAACCGTACCGCGGCCTTCGCACTGACTGGGCTCAGTACGTGCTTGGTCTCCCCCTTCTCGTGGTACCACCACTTCGTGTGGACCATCCCGTTTGTGGTCATGGTCTTCGTATCCGTCAACCAGGCGCTAACTGCACGGCTGTCCGGTAAGTTCGGCGAGCAGCTCGCCGGTCTTGCCTCCGTGGCGGCCCTGTTCGTGGTGTCGCTGCCCTTCATGTCGGTGCCGGTCTGGTTCACCATGTCCACGGCCAACCTCGACGCGATCGAATCCTTCCAGCCGTGGGCGACCTCGCTGTGGACGCTGTCTTGCATCGCCTTCATCGCCGTCTACGCAGTGTGGGGCTTCGTCGCGCCGCGTAAGCGCGCGGTGGAGAAGAGCTAGGGGGCGTTTCGATCAAATAAGGGGGCAAAACCCGCCTGTTTTAGCGCACTATTTGATCGAAACGGCCTCGTCGAGGCGAGACAGCTTCCCCAAAGTACGTTTCGATCAATTAAGGCCCTGAAAACCATCAGTTTCCGGGCCATATTTGATCGTTCGGTACTCACTCTAAAGCCGCAAAAGCTGCTCCATCTCATCCGCGGTGGCCTTGACCACCTTCTGCCAGCTGCCGGTCTCCTCATACAAGCGGCGCTGGCGCTCATAGCCTGCCCCGGAATCGATGATCTCCTGCACCAGCTGCAGCTCCCGGGCACAGCCCAGCTCTTCCGAGAGCGGGGCCAGCTCCACCAACAGATCCGCCAGCTCATCCTTGATCCAACGCTCATCGGTTTCGCGCGAGGTAATGACCAGCGCGTCCATGCCATAGCGCGCACCGCGCCACTTATTCTCTGCCACGTGCCACGGCTGGAGGGTTGGCAGCTGCTCGCCCGCATCGATCATGCGGTCATAGTGCACCACCAGGCAGTGCGTGAGCGCCACGATGGCGGAGAGCTCGCGAAGGTTGGAGGCGGCGTCGGAAATGCGCACCTCCACCGTTCCCCACTTCGAGGCCGGGCGGACATCGAAGTGCATCGAGCCAGTGTGGTTGATGACTCCCGAAATAGCCTGGTCCCGCATATAGGACTTCCACTGCTCCCAGTTTTCAAACTGGTAGGGCATGCCGGCGGTGGGCAGCTGTTGGTAGAGCATCGTGCGGTTGGAGGCGTAACCAGTATCGAGCCCCTCCCACCCCGGCGAGCAGGCAGAAATGGCCAGCAGGTGGGGGTACTTCGTCATCAGCGCATTGATGATGGGCCACACGCGGTCCTCATGGCTGATGCCGACGTGCACGTGTGTGCCCCACAGTAGCATTTGCTGGCCCCAGTACTGGGTGCGGTTGATGATTTCGGAGTAGCTCTCCTTCGCGGAGACGGGGTTCTTCCGGAAGTCCGTGAAAGGGTGCCCGCCCGAGGCCCACAGACGCACGTCCATGGAATTGGCCGCTTCACGCACTGCGCTTAGCGACGCCTCAAGGTCCCCCATCGCCTCCGGCACCGTCCGGCACACCCCGGTCACCAGCTCCACGGTGTTCTGGAGGAATTCCTTTTCCAAGTGGGTGTCGGGGTGAGCGGCGTGTACGCGGTCAATGAGCTCCGCACCACGCGGCACGAGGTCCCAGGTCACTGGGTCAACGAGGGCGACTTCCCATTCCACGCCCAGGGTGGGCTCGGGCGAGCGGGCGAAGTTCTCTTCCGGAATATTCACCCATTCATCCTATCCGTCGGGCGGGTGAATTTAATAGGATTTTATTCCCTAGGCTTGGGGAACGGCGAGGACGACGACGACGGCATCGCCCTTGGTGTATTCCCCGGTCAGCTCGGCCGGGTAAGGCGCAATGGCTTCCGCCGGAACGTTGCCGCCGTAGTACTGGGCGGCGACTTCCTTGGCCAGGTTCTCGGCGGCCGCATCACCCTGCGGGAAGAAGATGGTAGTCTGCGGTGCGACGAGGACGTCGTCGCTGATGTTTCCTACCTCGGCGACCTTGAATTTCTCCGTCTTGAGGCGCTCTGCCTCGTCAGCCGCGTAGTTAGCACGGCCGGAGTTGTTGAAGACGTTGACGGGGATCTCCGCCTGCGGGCGGTCAGCGTTGCCTGCGGCGGCGCCCGCCTCAGCGTTCCCTTCGCGGCTCTCCTTGCGCTCGGCGCCGGCCTGGTCGGCGTTCTCCGAGTCAGCGTCGGCATCAGCCGGGCGCTCGTTCTCGGCGGCATCCTTGTTCTTATCGGCTTCGCCCTCCGCACCTCCGGTGGCAACATCGCCTTCAGCTCCACCGGTGGCGGGACCGGAGACGGCGGCGTCGTTGGCCGGCGCGTCCTGCGCGGTGTCCTCGGAACCATCCGAGGTCATGGCGTAGAGAGCCCACATGCCGAGCATGACGGCCACGGCGATGAGCACCATGGCGACACCACGCAGCGGGAGCTTGCTAGCGGAGGCCGGGGCGGCGGCAGCCGAATCAGAATCGGCGGCGTGGCGCGCGCGGTCAGCGGACGAGGCAGAGTTTTCCGGATTCACATTAGTCACATTGGTCACTCTAGTATCTATGGGCCTTAGTCCGGCGTATTGTCGCGTGCGGCGCGCCGGACGTCCTCGCGGGCGTCGCGAAGCCGGCGCAAACGTGTCACCAACAGCGGGTAGGAAGCATGCGCGGCGGGGTTATCAAGGAGCACGTTGAGGCGTTGGTGATAGCGCACCGGAGTAATGTCCAGCTGCGCACGGATGGCCTCCTCCTTGGCTCCGATATCGCGCGGGGCGTGGGACTCGAACTCCAAAATCGCGGCGTCTAGGTCTGACAGGGAATGCATGCTTAGACTGTATGCCATGACTATTCGTCCCATCGTTATCCACGGCGACCCGGTCCTCCACAATCCCACCGAGCCGGTCACCGAGCCCATCGATTCCCCCGAGCTGCAGGAGCTCATCGCGGACATGCACGAAACCATGGACGCCGCGCACGGGGTCGGTCTAGCCGCCAACCAGATCGGCGTGAACAAGCGCCTCTTTGTCTACCACTGCCCCGACACCGACGGGCCAGATGGCACCGAGCTTCCCGAAGGCGGCATGCGCCGCGGCTGCGTGATCAACCCGGTGCTGGAAACCTCCGAGATCCCGGAGACCATGCCGGCTGATGACGGCTCCGAGGACGAAGGCTGCCTCTCTGTCCCCGGCGAGGGCTTCCCCACCGGCCGCGCCGACTGGGCGCGTGTGACCGGCAAGAATGAAAAGGGCGAGGACATCTCCATCGAAGGTTATGGTTTCTTCGCGCGTATGCTGCAGCACGAGACCGGCCACCTCGACGGCTTCGTCTACACCGACGTGCTCACCGGCCGCTACAAGCGCCAGGCCAAGAAAGCCATTAAGCGCAACGGCTGGACCGAGGCCGGCCTCACCTGGCTGCCGGGCGAGGACGAAGACCCCTTCGGACACGAGGACTAATGTCCCGCATCTTCCGCTCCGATTCCGTCCAAGTGGGCGAACGCGTGGTGGCCCGGCGCGATTTCGGCGGCGTGCACAGCGACGTGATTGGCCACGTGCTCAGCCTGGAACCGCTGGTCATCCGCCCGCAGGAAGTCGGCGGCTACCCCTCTTCGCTCGACGCAGTGGAGATCCCGCCAGAGCAGCTCAAGATTATTAAGCGCCTCTCCCCACGCACGGTCCGCAACTCCGATATCCGCGCCGTCGAAGTGGCCACCGCGGCGGCCTTCCCGGGCAAGGAACACAAGTGGACCTCGGATGGCCAGTGGCTCATGCGCGCGGGTGATGGCGTGACGGGCCGCTCAGATTCGGCGGTGCCGCTCGGCCCTTCCGCGGGATTCCTGCCGGTGCCAATGGAGGAGATCGAAGCGTTTTATGAGCGCCACGATCTTCCGGTGTGCTTGGCCATCCCGGAGCGCATCGGCAAGCCTGCTGAGAAGCTCGTGGCTGCCGAGCCTGAAGCCTGGGAGCTCGAGCCGGAGATCCTGGTGATGGTGCGCGATTTGGAGGATCTGCCAGAACCGGAAGAGGTCACCTTCCGCATCGATGCGCAGCCCGATTCCGAATGGCTCGATCTCTACCACTTCCGCGGCCAAGCTTTGCCACCTCTAGCCCTGGAGTACCTGCGCAGCCACATCGAGGGAACGATGGGCTTTGGGCGTCTCCTCTCCCCTGCTGGTGAGACCATCGCTATTACGCGCGGCACGCTCACTGAATCCGGTGACGGCACCGTGTGGCTGGGCTACTCCGCCGTGGAAGTGGCCGAAGGTTGGCGCCGCAAAGGTTTGGGCACCGCCTTGGGCGCGCACATGCTGGCCTGGGGCAAGGCCCACGGCGCGGAGAAGGCCTACCTGCAGGTCGTAGCGCATAATACGGCGGGAATTCGGCTCTATGAGAAGCTCGGCTTCCTAGAGCAACACCGCCACCGTTACGCCCGCCGCCTGACTCAAGTACCCTAAACCACATGCGCATCGCTACCTGGAACATCAACTCCGTTCGCACCCGCGCTCAGCGCGCGGTAGATCTTCTGGCCAAGCACGACATCGACGTGCTCTGCCTGCAAGAAACCAAGGTGGCGGATGCGAAGTTCCCACGCGAGCCTTTCGAGGAGGTCGGCTACCACGTGACCTGCCACGGTCTCAACCAATGGAATGGCGTGGCCATCCTGTCCAAGGAAGAACCGGAAGAGGTCCAGACCTTCTTCCCCGGTCAGCCTGGTTTCCACAAGGACCCCGCCAAGGAGCAAGCGCGCGAGGCCCGAGCGGTCTCGGCCCGCGTCCGCGGGATTGAAATTTGGTCCCTCTACGTTCCCAACGGGCGCGAAATCACGGACCGGCACTTCGATTACAAGCTGGACTTCCTCTACTCCTTGGCGCGCTATGCGGAGAACCGGACGCAGTCGAAACTCTTGCTCACGGGTGACTTCAACATTGCGCCGTGGGATGAGGACGTCTGGGATATGTCCCCCTTCCGTGGCAAGACGCACGTCACCGAACCGGAACGCGCGGCCTTCCAGATGCTGGAAGAGGCCGGGCTGGTGGAAGTCACCCGCCGCTTCACCGAGGAAGATCGCTGGACCTACTTTGATTACAAGTCCCTGCGCTTCCAGAAGAACGAGGGCATGCGGATCGATTTCCAGCTGGCCAGCGAACCCCTCGCACGCCTCGTCGAAGGAGCGCAGGTGGACATGGTTGAGCGCGCCGGCGACAAGACCTCCGACCACGTGCCGCTGATCGCGGATTTCGATGTCCCCGATTTCGCGTCAGTGCGCTAGCCTGCCATGAACCTCAACATCGATCTCTCCGTCTGGCAGTTCGTACTGCTGCTCATTGATTACGGCATCAAAATTATCGCCATCGGCGTGGTCCCCGAAGGCCGCCGCCCCTCCAGCTCCACTGCCTGGCTGTTGGCCATTCTTGTGCTGCCCATCGTGGGTCTGCCGTTGTTCTTGCTCATGGGTTCGCCCTATATCAACCGCCGGCGCCACCGCATTCAGCAAGAAGCCAACGCACTGCTTAACGACGTCACCGCCTCCACCCCCAACCACCCCTCCGGCCGTCTCTCCCCAGAGGTGGAATCCCTCATCCAGCTCAATCGCAACCTCACCGGACACCCAGCTCTCATTGGTCACAACAAAGGCCTGCATGCCTCCTATGAGGAGGCCATCCTGGCCATGGCCCGGGCGGTGGACCGCGCTGAGAAATACGTGCTCATCGAAATCTACATCCAGTCCTGGGATGAGGTGACGGATGTCTTCTTCCAATCCCTCGCGCGCGCCCGCGAGCGCGGCGTGGAGGTCAAGCTGCTGCTAGATCAGATTGGCAGTTTGAAGTACAAGGGCTACTTCACGCTGGGCAAGCGCCTCACCGAGATAGACGTCGACTGGCGGCTCATGCTTCCGCTGCAGCTGCACAAAGGCCGCTTCCGCCGCCCGGATTTGCGCAACCACCGCAAGATCGTGGTCATTGACGGCCACACAGGGTTCTTGGGCTCGATGAACATGATCAAGCGCGAGTACAAGACCAAAGACCGCGCATGGATCGACTACATGGTCGAGATGACCGGCCCTGTGGTGACGTCCTTGGCCTCGGTGTTCGCGGTGGATTGGTACCTGGAATCGGAGGAGCAGCTGTCCTTGGACATGCAGCCTTATGACGACGCTATGACGGCGGACTCCAACCACCTCCAGTTGGTTCCCTCCGGGCCCGGTTACACCACGGAACCCAACCTGCGCATGTTCAATTCGGTGGTGCACCACGCTAAGGAAAAACTCATCCTTTGCTCGCCCTACTTCATCCCGGACGAATCCCTCTTGGAGGCGGTCACCACCGCGTGCTACCGCGACGTTGAGGTGGAGTTGTTGGTTTCTGCGAAGGCGGACCAGTTCATGGTCAACCACGCGCAGTCCTCTTACTACCAGGCGCTCTTGGAGGCCGGCGTGCGGATCTTCCAATTCCCCGAGCCCTTCGTGCTGCATTCCAAGTTCATCCTGGCGGACCCGAATCTTCCGGAGCGCGACCCACTGTGCATGTTTGGTTCCTCCAACATGGACATGCGTTCCTTCGGTCTCAATTATGAATCCACGATGCTGGTGGCCAAGGGCGACCTCATCGAGGATTTCACCCAGCTGGCCAGGAATTACAAGAAGGTCTGCCACGAGCTCACCCTCGAGGAGTGGAACGAGCGCGGCCTGCTGCGCCGCTACGTGGACAACGTCATGCGCCTGACCTCCGCCCTGCAGTAGGGGTTTGCCTGGGGACCCGCAAATGGTTCCAGTCAGACGGTTCCAGCCAAACGGCTCCAGTCAGAAGTCTCCAGTCAAAAGGTTCCTCTGGGGGCAAACAAACCTTCTGCGAGGCGGTAGATGGTTCGTTTGGGGGCAGACGAACCATATGACCAGAACCATCTCTGAGAATGACAAGGCGCCATGTGCAACGCTCCGGTTGCTCGATTCCTTGCGCCGTGCGCTAGGCGGCGCCGCGGGCCAGCCGCGTGGACACTGCAAGGCCGCACAGCGAAATGAAGCTGCAGCAGACCATTCCGGTGGCCATGGTCAGCGCCGCATTTGAGCCCCAGCCCATGAGCGGGCTGATGACGCTGGCCAACATGGACTGCCCGAATCCCATGATGGCGGACACGCTGCCCGCGCGCGGGCGCATGAGGCCCGTCGCCAGAGCGGTGGCGTTGCCCATGATGAAGCCGGTCGGCGCCACGCAAGCAAAAAGCACGACGAGGTAAACCCATACCGGGGCGCCGAGCAACACCGACAGCAACAAGAGCACCCCGCACAGGAAGACGCCGGTCACACCGATGCGCAGCATGACCGCCGGGGAGACCGAATCCATAGCCCGCGAATTCACCAGCGTGGCCATAAAGAGTCCCACCGCGTTGATGCCGAAAATCAACGAATAGCCCAACGGCGAAAAGCCCCACTGGTTCTGCACCACGAAGGCCGAGGCGGCGATGTAGCAAAACATCGAGCAGAAGCCGAAGGCCATGGTCACCAGGTAGCCCCACACCCGGGCATTGGTCAAGACCGCCCAGTAGTTGCCCGCCACCGTGCGAAACAGCCCGGCGCGGGAGCGCCCACCCGCGGTTTCCGGGACGATGGCAACAGCCAGCACCAACTGCACCGCGTGCAGCCCGGCGAGTACCCAGAAGATGCCACGCCAGCCCAGCGGCTCCGCCAGGACGCCACCCAGCACCGGGGCTACCGCCGGCGCGATGCCTTGCAGCGCCATGAGCAGCGAATAAGCCTTCGCGGCAGCCGCGCCGTGCACAAGGTCCGGAACCACCGCGCGGGCAAGTACCACGCACGCGCCGCCGCCGAGGCCCTGCAGTATGCGGGCCGCCACGAGCACGGTGGCCGTCGGAGCCAGCGCCGCCAACACGGAAGCGAGCAGCGCGAGGGAGGCACCGGCGACGAGGAGGCGTTTGCGCCCGATGGCGTCGGAAAGCGGGCCCATCACCAGCTGTCCCACTCCCATGCCGATGAAAAAGCCCGAGATGGTCAGCTGGACCATGGCCCGGGTGGTACCCAGATCGGAGAGGATCGCCGGCATCACCGGCAAATACATATCAGTGGCAAAAGGCGCTGTTGCGGACAACAGCGCCAATGTAGCCAGGAGCGGGTAAGGGATCACGCGTCGCGCTTCTCCAGCACGATGACGCCCAGAATCCACAGAACTGCGGCCCAACCGAAGAAGACGAGGGCCTCAAAGCCTACCGATGACCAGGGCGCGTTCTCATCGACATAGTTCACCGCCCAGTTCTGGAAGGCGGTAAAAGGCATGAAGTGAATGACTTTATCGCCCACCAGCGGCAGCACGCGCACGATATTTTCCAAGCCCAAGTACAAGATGAGGCAGATGGCCACCGTGCCGGCGGTCTGCCGCAGCAGCATGCCTAGGCCCTGGACAAAAGCAACCACGCCGAAGGCCGCGAGCGGGAAGGCCCACAGCATGTACTTGCCGTCCTCGCTGGCAAAGGGCTGGAAGGCCTCGGCCGCAGATTCGTTCGTAGTCAAATCTGCCAACACGAAGATGTACACCAGGCCCAAGAATGCAATGACGGCCGCAATGACTCCGTAGAGCAGCAGCTTGGCGCAGGCCACGGTCCAACGCTGCGGGTTGGCCATGAAGGTCAGGGATTGCGTCTTATAGCGGTACTCCGTGGTCACCACCATCGCGGCCTGGATCATGATGATCGGCATGCCCATGAGCAAGATGATGGAACCCAAGCTGCGCTCCTGCAGCGGGCTAATGCCCAACACGGCTTCGCCCGCGTTGAGCGAGTTCAGCAGCGTCCAGCCGGTCACGATGAGGAAGATGAGGACCGTGGTCCACCAGAAGGACTTCGTCGTGCGCAGCTTCGTCCACTCCGAGTGAACAGTATTGAGAAACATTAGCGCTGTACCCCTTCCTGCGGTGCCTCCGCCTGGTACTGCACCGCGCGATCCGTCATAGCCACATAGGCCTCTTCCAGCGAGGCGCGGTGGAGCGTCAATTCCGTCAGCGGCACGCCCGTGGAGTACGCCAGCTGGCCCACGTAGTCCGTGGTCTGCTCAGGGATGATCAAAGTGGGGCGCTGCTCCTCGTCGACCGATTCCCTGAAGGAAATGCCGGCCTCCTTCAGCGCCGAGCCGAACTCGCGCAAGTGTTCCGAGCGCACGATAACCGAAGAGCTGGAGTTTTCCTTCACAAAGTCATAGGTGCGCTGATTGGCCAAGAGCCGGCCGCGGCCAATGACCACCAGGTGGTCCGCCGTTTGCGCCATCTCCGCCAGCAGGTGGGAGGAAATGAGCACCGTGCGGCCTTCAGCTGCCAGCGCGCGCACGAGCGAGCGCACCCAGCGGATGCCCTCCGGATCCAAGCCGTTAACCGGCTCATCCAGGATTAGTACGCCCGGGTCTCCCAACATGGCTGCCGCCAGGCCAAGGCGCTGGCCCATACCGAGGGAGAAGCCGCCGGCCTTCTTGCCCGCAACATCAGCCAAGCCTACAAGCCCGAGCACCTCATCGACGCGGGAGGTCGGGATGCCGTTGGCCTGCGCCATCCACGTCAGGTGGTTGGCGGCGGTGCGGTTGGCGTGGACCGCTTTGGCGTCGAGAAGCGCGCCCACCTCACGCAGCGGGTTCTTCAGCTCGCGGTAGGGTTTGCCGTGCACCAGGGCGGTGCCAGCGGTGGGCTTGTCCAAGCCCAGGATCATGCGCATCGTCGTTGATTTTCCAGCGCCGTTGGGCCCCAGAAAGCCGGTCACTTGGCCCGGCTCCACCTTAAAGGTGAGGTCATCGACGGCGCGGACAGACTTGTACTGTTTGGTCAGTCCGGCTACTTCAATCATGTCCTACAGCGTGCCACAGGTTCCCACGGCGCGCCTGTATCAGCTGCCGTTTTCTTCCCAATACTTCAGCAACCGCGGCAGTGCTTCCCGGAAGGGAGCCAAAAGCTCCAGCTCTTCCATCTGGTTAAACGGGACCCAGCGCAGCTCAGCGGATTCTTCATTGGCGGTCGTGGCCAAACGCTGCCCCGAAACCGTCCGCGCCAACACCGTGGTATAGGTCCAGCCTTCCTCGAAGGGCCCGGCGGTAACGAGCGAGCCTAGAACCTCGACGTCCGCCGGCGAGATTCCGGTTTCTTCCTCCGTCTCCCGCAGTGCCGCCTGTTCCGGCGACTCCGGCTTATCACGCGCCCCGCCCGGGATTCCCCAGGTCCCACCGTTATTCGTCCACGTAGCGCGATGCTGCAGAAGCACCTCATCCCCCGCCACGAGGAAAAGGCCTGCTGCTCCAAACTTGCCCCATACCGGCACCCCGCCCGGACCTTTAGACCAGCCATCACCGGAAAGCTCTGGGTTAACGCGTGTACACATGCCTTATACGATACGCGAGAATAAGCCCACGCCACCCTGCCCCAAATCATCGCGCGATGCGGTGCGGGGCGCTATCCTAAGGGAATGACCGGCCCGGCCACCGAACTGCGCGAGCACTCCCCCGAATCGTGGGGCGATCATTGGCTCGATGAGGTCACCGAGCCTTCTACCCCGGCTTTTAGCCGCCCCACGCAGCTGGCCATGAGTTCCTTCTCCGGCCCAGCGCGCGTCCTCCGGCGCCTCTATAGCTTCGCGGCCACCACGCCCGGCAAGCTGTTCACGGTCACCGTTATCCTGACCGCCGCGCTCGCGGCAGCCGGGTTTTCTATGTCTTCCTCCTCAGCCGCGCGCCACGATGACCTGGATACGCTGCTGACCTCCACTGAGCCGATGTCGAATGCGGCGCACCACCTCTACACCAACCTGTCTCTGGCCGATACCGTGGCCACCACCGGCTTCGTTCAGGCGGGCGTCGAGCCGGAGGATAACCGCGACCGCTATAACGAGGCCATCGATGCCGCGTCCGTCGCCGCCACGCAGGCCATCGTCGGCACCTCGGCCGAGGATGAGCGCGTGCGCGAGCTCGTCACCTTTATCCAACGCAAGCTGCCGGTCTACACCGCCCTCGTGGAAAAGGCGCGTGTCAATCACCGCGCGGGCAACGCCGTGGCGAATTCCTATATGTCCAACGCCTCGGCGCTCATGCGCACCCAGATCCTCCCCGCCGCCGCAGAGCTGTTCACCCTGACCTCGGAAAAGGTGAGCCAACAGCAGCAGCGCCTGACCCGCCCGCAGTGGGTGCCACTATCGGGGCTGGTCGCCGCGCTCGTCTTCCTCGGCTTGGCGCAGTGGTGGCTGTGGCGGCTGACCCGCCGCCGCTTCAACCGTGGCTTTGTGGCGGCCACGGGGTTGCTGTTCCTCGCGCTGGTGTGGGCCTCCGCCTCCAACTTCGCCACGTGGGCCTCGGGCCACCAGGGTTTCGAGACGGTGTCGCGCCCCTGGGATTCACTGACTGCCTCGCGCATTGAGGCCCAGCAGATGCGCACCTCGGAGACTCTCGCGCTAGTCTTGCGCTCCTCCGAGCAGGACATGTCCGTGCACTTTAGCTCCACGGTGTACTCCGTGGACCAGGCTTTGCGGGACTATGAGCAGGCGCTTGGCGACGACGACTTCCCCTCCTCCGATCCTTCCCTGATTCCCCGCGCCAAGCAGGCAGTGGAGGACTGGACTTCCACCCACGAGAAGTTCACCGAGGACCTCGCTAAGGGCGACTACGATGGCGCGCTGTACCAGGCCACCGCCATCGATCCGGACGGTGACCCGACCGCCGCCAGCGCCTTCAACGCCGTGGATAGCTCCTTGGCCGCGCTCATCGACCAAGCCCGCGACGCCATGCGCACCTACCTGGTCCAGGGTCTCAACGCCATGACGATGGTGTCCACCGGCGTGCTCCTGGCCACCTTCGGCGCGATCATCGCCGTGTGGCTAGGTATTCGTCCCCGTCTGCAGGAGTACCTGTGATGCGCCGCCGAAACTCTCAACGCTTAGCGTGGACCACAGCCCTGCTCGTGCTCAGCAGCGCCGTGGCGCTCAGCGCCTGTGAGCCGGAGCCGCCCAGCACGCAGGACCCCATCCTTCCCTCCACCGCGAACCTCGATTCCACTCCGGGGCCGCCGCTGCCGGAGGATGCCATCATCGAGCCCGCTGGCACCGGTGAGGTATCCCGGCAAAGCGATGCAGAGGCCTATGGCTCCTACCGCCCGGACGATAAGAAGCCGGAGGAACGCGTGCCCGATATCCTGGCGCGCGGACGGCTCATCGTGGGCGTGGACCGCTCCAATAACCTGCTCAGCTACCGCGATACCGCCAGCGGCGAGGTGCGCGGCTTCGAGGTCGACATCGCCCGCGAAATCGCCCGCGATATCTTTGGGGATCCCAACAAGGTGGACTTCCGCTTCGTGGAAGCTTCCGAGCGCGCGCGTGCCCTCAACGACCGCACGGTGGACATCGTCATCCGTACCATGACTATTAGCCCCAAACGTCAGCGCGAAGTCACCTTCTCCATTCCCTATATGCAAACGGACGCTCGTTTGCTGGTGCTGAAGAACTCCGGTATTGAGTCCATCGCGGATACCGCTGGGATGACCCTGTGCGCGACGAAGGGTTCCACCATGGTGGACGCGATACGCACGCACGCGCCTGCTTCCGACATCCTGGAGACCCGCGCCTGGGGCGATTGCCTCATGGCCCTACAGCTGGGGCAAGCGGATGGCATCGTGGTGGATGATGCGCTACTCTCCGGCATGGTGGCCCAGGATCGCTACACCGAGATTGTCGGTGGCCCCCTTGAGAGTCAAAACTACGGCGTGGCAGTGCGCAAGCCCGATGGCACGTATGACTCGCGCCCGCTTATCCGTCAGGTGAACTCCACGCTGGAGCGCATTCGCAAGGACGGGACCTGGCAAAGGCTCTTCAACGAGTGGCTGGGGGATTATATGGACCAGCCCATGCTCCCGGCGCCAAAGTACCTCGATGAGACCCCACCCGCGACGGAATCGCAGCCGAGTTCCCCAAGCAGCAACCACCCCGGTGAGAAGAAGGAGGGGCACTAATGTCGCACCGCTTCAGCGAGGATGAGCTCGACCACCTCACGCCCGAAGAGCACGAGGACGCTGCTCTCGAAGCTGTGGAGCTCGAAGCACCCGCCGACGCTACCCAAGCCGTCCGCTTCGATCCCTTCGCCGATGAGGAGGATGATCTCTCGGAGGATCACCTTCTCAGCACCTCGCCTGCGGAACCAGGTGATCCGGGAACAACGGCTTCCGGTGCCGGTAACACGGAAGCCTCCGACCGCACCGCGGCCGTACCTTTCGATCCTTTCGCCGATGACTACGAGGAAGATGACCCCACTGCCACCGGCGCCGTCCTATCCCCTTCCGGTCAGCCCGGCACGCACGGCACCGCGACGAATAAGCCTGGCGATGGCGAATACGTCGATTCAGACAACATCGCGGCTCTGATCGAAGAGCTGGGGCAGCTGCGAGATCGTCGCAAAGCAGAGGACCCCTCGCAGGCCTCCCGCCGCCGCGCGCTCGATACCTTCCGCCAGCGCCGCAGCACCAAGCGCACCGACCGCGAAGTGGCCGATGGCATGGCCACCTTGCCCTTCGTGGTCCCGGATGATCCCACTCAGGCGCTTATCGATCCGCAGGATGCGCCCCGCGCCGCCCCGCCGCAGCTTAAGCCGGGTGACATGGTGGCCGGCCAATACGAAATCCTCGGCGTGCTCGCCCATGGCGGGTTGGGCTGGATCTACCTGGCCAATGACCACTTCGTCTCCGGGCGCATCGTGGTGCTCAAGGGAATGCAATCCACCAACTCCGCAGAAGAGACCGCCACGGCGGAGGCGGAGCGCGAATTCCTCGCGGACATCACGCACCCGAATATCGTGAAGATTTTCAACTTCATCGATGATCCCCGCGTACCCGGCGGCTTCATCGTCATGGAGTACGTCGGCGGACCTTCGCTGAAGCAGCGCCGCAACGACCAGGCCAATGACCGCTTCCCGGTCGACACCGCGATTGCCTACATCCTGGAAATCCTGCCCGCCCTGGATTACCTGCACGCCCGCGGCGTGGTCTACAACGACTTGAAGCCCTCCAACATCATCGTCACCGAGGACCAGGTCAAGCTCATCGATCTGGGCGCGGTCTCCGGCATCGGTGCCTTCGGACACATCTACGGCACGCAGGGTTTCCAGGCGCCGGAGATCTCCACCCAGGGCCCCTCTGTGGCCAGCGATATTTACACCATCGGGCGCACCCTGGCCTGCCTAACGCTGAAGCTGCCGGTGGAGGATGGCGTCTACAAGCCCGGCCTGCCCTCCCCCACGGAGGAGCCGCTGCTGCGCCGCTACCTTTCCTTCTACCGCCTCCTCTTGCGCGCGACCGATCCGGACCCGGAGCGGCGCTTCGCGTCCGTCTCCGAGCTGCGTGACCAGCTCTTCGGCGTCCTGCGCGAGGTCATCGCGCTCCGCGATGGCATCCAGCACCCTGCTCAGCATTCCGTCTTCTCCCCGCAGCGTACGACCTTCGGCACGAAGCACCTGGTCTTCCGCACCGACCAGCTCATCGATGGCATCGACCGCACCGTCCGCATCACCGCCCCCGAGGTGGTCTCCGCGCTGCCCATCCCGCTCATTGTCCGCTCCGATATCGGCGCCCCGCTGCTGCAGGGTTCTTCCTTTACCGAGCCGCAGGAAGCGCTAGAAACCCTGCGCCAGGCCATGCAGACCCCGGAGTACGAGGAGTCCGCCGAGATTCCCCTCGGCGTGGTGCGCGCCATGATTGACCTGGGCTATATCGGCCAGGCCCGCGAGTGGTTGACCTCCATCGAGGAGCGCTTGGGCAAGGACTGGCGCTTCCACTGGTACTCGGGCGTGACCGAGCTGCTCTTGGACAAATACCGCGAGGCCCAAGCCCATTTCGCGCACGTCCTCGACGTGCTGCCCGGCGAGGCTGCACCGAAGCTGGCCATCGGCGCGGTCAACGAGCTCATCCTGCAGCAGCTGGGTTTTTCGGAGGCCGCGCTGATCGACGCCTCCGTTGCCCGTGCCTGCGCCAACCTCACCACCTCGCTGGCGGATCTGCCCAACGATGCTTTTGAGGACCAGCCAGGTATCTGGGACCACATCACCGATGATCCGGCCCACCTGCGTTTCAACTCGCTGCGCCTCTACGGCATCGTGTGGGCGACGAACCCGACGACGGTCTCCTCCGCCTTCGGCTTGGCCCGCCAGCTGCGCGCCGAGCACCAGGTTGAGCTTGCCGTGGCCACCTTGGATAAGGTGCCCAACGCCTCGCGCCATCACCGCATGGCCCGCTTGACCACGGTCCTGCAGCTCATCGTGCATGATCTCTCCGAGTCACGCATCCGGCGTGCTGCCCGCCGCCTAGAGGAGATTCCGCAGAACGAGCCGCGCTTCTTGCAGATCAAGATTGCGGTCATCTCCGCCGGGCTGACCTTCCTGCGCGAGGCAGACCTCGACGCCGCGGCCTCCCCCAACGATCTTTTCGAGTTCCCCTTTACCCAGCGCGGCCTGCGCTATGGCCTGGCGGATACCCTGCGGGCATTAGCCCGCCAAGCACCATTCGCCCGCCACCGCTACGCGCTGGTGGACTTGGCCAATAAGGTCCGCCCAGTCACGATGTTCTAGCCGCCAGCGCTACCGGCCGGCGGCATAGCCGACGCTCGACTTAGTACAGGCCCGCCTCCCGGGCCATGGCAGCAATACCTGCGGACTTCTGCGCGATAGCCAGCTCCTCGTTCGTGGGCACCACGAAGACCTTGACCTGGGAATCCGCGGTCGAAATCATGCGCGGCTCCTTCGAGCGCACGAGGTTGGCTTCTTTATCGAAGTCAATGCCGTACATGTCCAGGTTGTACAGCGAATCCTGGCGGACCTCAGTATCGTTCTCGCCCACACCGGCGGTAAACGTAATCGCGTCCACGCGGCCCAGCGCAATCATGTACGCGCCGATGAAGCGGCGCAGCTGGTGGATGTAGATGTTGTAGGCCAGCCAGGCGTCCTGGTCCTCGTTGTTGATGCGCTCGCGCAGCACGCGGAAGTCGTTGACACCCGCAATGCCCTTCACACCGGAGCGCTTGTTCAGAAGGTTATCGATCTCATCGATCGACATCCCCGCCTCACGCGAGAGGTGGAAGATGATACCCGGGTCAATATCGCCCGAGCGCGTGCCCATGGCCAGACCTGCCAGCGGGGTCAGGCCCATCGAGGTATCGATCGGGCGGCCGTTGCGAATCGCCGCCGCCGAAGCACCGTTGCCCAAGTGCAGCGTGATCTGGTGAACATGCCCTGGGTCACGGTCAAGAAGCTTCGGCACCTGCTGCGAGACGAACTCGTGGGAGGTTCCGTGGAAGCCATAACGGCGGATGTCATACTGCGAGGCCACATCGTTGTTGATGGCGTAGAGCGCGGCCGCCGGCGGCATGTGGTTGAAGAAGGCCGTATCGAAGACCGCCACGTGCGGGATCTCCGGCAGCAGCTTGCGCGCCACGCGGATGCCGTCCAGGTTCGCCGGGTTGTGCAGCGGCGCGAGCGGAATGAGGTCCTCGATCATGGACTCGATCTGATCCACGATGAGCTGTGGCTCGCTGAACAAGCGCCCGCCGTGTACCACGCGGTGGCCCACGGCGATGACCTCGACATCCGTCGGGCCCACGCCATGCTCGTGCATGATGCTAAACGCGCGGTCCAGGCCGAAGGAGTGGGTGGGAATCTCCAGCTCTTCCTTGAATTCCTCACCGCCCGTCTTGACGGTCACCGCACCCTGCGGCTCACCAACCTGCTCCACCAAACCGGAGACCAGCGGGGTATCTGTAGCCGAGCTTTCCGGGTCCACCAGCTGAAACTTAACTGAGGAGGAACCCGAGTTGAGAACGAGTACGTACGCCATCTACTTCACCCCTGCCTGAATAGCAGTGATAGCCACCGTGTTGATGATGTCCGGAACAGTCGCGCCACGTGAAAGGTCATTGACCGGCTTGTTCAGCCCCTGCAGAATCGGGCCCACCGCCAGTGCACCACCGGTGCGCTGCGCCGTCTTATAGCCAATATTGCCGGCCTCCAGGTCCGGGAAGACGAAGACCGTGGCCTTACCCGCAACGTCGGATTCCGGCGCCTTCTTGGCGGCCACGCCGGGGTCGCAGGCGGCGTCGAACTGCAGCGGACCATCCACCGCCACGGAAGAGTCGATACCGCGAGCCGCCTCGACGGCCTGCGCCACCTTCTCCACGTCTGGGCCAGCACCCGAGGTACCCGTGGAGTAGGACAGCAGCGCCACGCGCGGGTCCAGGCCAAACTGCGCGGCGGTCTGCGCGGAGACGATGGCGATCTCGCCGAGCTGCTCCGGGGTCGGGTTCGGGTTCACCGCACAGTCACCGAAGGCCCACAGGCGTCCGGGCATCACCATGAGGAAGATGGAGGAGACCACGGAGGCCTCCGGCTTGGTCTTAATGATCTGGAAGGAAGGCTTAATGGTGTGCGCAGTGGTGTGCGCCGCACCGGAGACCATGCCATCGGCCAAGCCCTTGTGCACCATCATCGTGGCGAAGTAGGACACGTCCTTCATGGTCTCGCGCGCCTGCTCCAGCGTCACGCCCTTCTTCTTGCGCAGCTCCGCAAAGTCTGCCGCAAACTCTTCTGCCAGCGGGGATTCCAGGTGGTTGATGATGTCCACGCCAGGTAGGTCGATCCCGAGTTCCTGGGCGCGCTTTTCGACGTTCCCGTCACCCAAAATCGTCAGCTTCGCCACCTTGCCCTTGATGAGCTCGCCTGCGGCCTCCAAGATGCGATCGTCTTCGCCCTCCGGCAGCACGATGTGCGCGCCAATCTCGCGGGCCTGATCCAAAAGCTGCTTCTGGAAGAGCTCGGCGCTCATATAAGGTTCGATCTCTTCCAGGGAGGAAATCGCGCTGGGGATGGAGGAGACGTCATCCACCGCGCCCACCACGGTGGCTCCCACCGAGCGCGCGTGGTTCAGCGCCAGCTCCGCGGCGCGGTCAGGCGCCTCGGAAACCAGCACGAAGGGCAGGCCCAGGGCGGCGGCGGCCTTGGCATCAAAGTCCATAACTCCGGTGCCTTGGAGGACCAGGTTGCCCGCGGGGGCATTCTCCAGGACTTCGCTGAGCGTGGTTCCCAAGTCATCTACCTGGGCGAAGGTGGCCCCCAGTTCCTGAGCCACAGCAGCAACGTCCAAACCGTCGAAGCCGCGCCCAATGACGCTGATGAAGGCGGAATTCCGTGAGGACTTGGCGGTCATGAGAAACCTTTCTCTGCTTAGAAAGCGTGTACCCAAGCTCACATAGTGGGGTACACAGTGACACTACGACACTTTCACAGTACGGGAACACACCCCTTCTCGCCGCCGACTTAACACTGACCATCAGCAACTCCCCAGGCCACTGCCACCTCACCCGAAGCCAAAGTGTGCTATCACACAGAAACTTGTCCTCCCTTGTTCCCTCGGAGTAGGCTCCTAACCAGGATTGTTACTTCGGGCAAGACCTAGGCTCCCCGCTCTTAGCCGTGTGGGGATGGTTCGCTTGTGAACCATTGTGGCCTAGGTCTTTTGTGGTTTTTAGCCACAGTGCCTGCCTACTCTCGAAAGGATTCTCATGTCGACAGAGACTCGCTCGGCAGCCGAAGCCATCTTGGATGGCATCGGCGGAGCGGAGAACATCACCTCTTTCACGCACTGTGCTACGCGCCTGCGCTTCGAGCTGGCTGATGCCTCCAAAGCCGATAAGGAAGCACTCGAATCTATCCCCAAGGTCATGGGCGCTGTGCCCCAGGGCGGCCGCAACTACCAGGTGGTCATCGGCGGCGACGTGGCCACGGTCTATGACCAGATCAACGCCCTGCCGCAGATGAAGAACGCCGGTGAGTCCGCCGGCCGCTCCAACGATGATGTCAAGGCCGCCGCCCGCGCCAAGTCCAAGGGCAAGCTGCCCTGGATGGATACCTTCTTCGAGTACCTCTCGGATTCCTTCCGCCCCATCCTCGGCGTGCTGCTGGGCGCCTCCCTGGTTATTGCCTTCGCCTCGGTGCTCGATGCTTTCGGCGTTGTGGACTTCCGCTCCCCTGACAAGCCGGCCTCGTGGTTCTTCGTGGATGCCATGTGGCGTTCCGTCTTCTTCTTCCTGCCGGTGATGGTGGCGTATAACGCGGGTAAGAAGCTGCGCATCGACCCCTGGGTTCCCGCGGCAATCATGCTTGCGCTATTCACCCCGGAGTTCCTCAATCTCTCGGAGAACCCCGCGGTCCAGTGCGTTACCAACGACACCCTCGGTGCTGAGCAATGCTCCATTGAGATCTTCGGTATGACCATGCAGCTGCAGGACTACGGCGGAAACGTCTTCGTCCCGCTCATCATGGCCGCCGTTGCCGCGCTCTTCTACAAGGGTTTCCAGAAGATCATCCCCTCCGCGGTGCACATGGTCTTTGTCCCCTTCCTTACTATGATCGTCCTCATCCCGCTGACGGCCTTCCTCATTGGCCCCTTCGGTGTGTGGGCTGGTAACGGCATTGGTGCTGGCCTGTCCTGGATGAATGACAATGTTCCGTTCGTCTTCGCCCTAGCCATCCCGATGCTCTACCCCTTCCTGGTCCCGCTGGGTCTGCACTGGCCGCTTAACGCCCTCATGCTGGTCAACATCCAGACCTTGGGCTATGACTTCATCCAGGGCCCGATGGGCGCATGGAACTTCGCCTGCTTCGGCGCTACCGCCGGTGTTCTGGCCCTGTCCATCCGTGACCGCGACACCGTGATGCGCCAGACCTCCGGCTCCGCCCTCCTGGCCGGCCTGCTCGGTGGTGTGTCTGAGCCTTCCCTGTACGGTATCCACCTGCGCTACAAGCGCATCTACCCGCGCATGCTGGTGGGCTGCTTCGCTGGTGGCCTGACCGTGGCCCTGCTGACCCTGGGCACGAACGGTATTACTACCGACGCCTTCGTCTTCACCTCCCTGCTGACCATCCCGGTCTTCACCCCAATGGCCAAGTACGCCATCGCCATTGCAGTGGCCTTCTTCGTGGCCTTCTTCCTCATCCTCTTCACCGACTACCGCACCCCGGAGGAGCGCGCTGAGGCCAAGGCCGCCCGCGAGGCAGCCGAGCAGGCCGAGCTCGACAACGCCAACAACGCCGGCAACGCTGACAACGCCGCGCTTGCCGACGCCCCCGCAACCACCGCTGCCGCCGGCGCCGGTGCCGGCGCTGCCACCGCAACCGCAACGGCCACCAAGGCGGATGCCCCGGCCACGGCCACTGAGCCGGCCGCTGGCACCACCACCGACATCGCTTCGCCGTCGACCGGCAAGGTTGTCCCCATGGCTGAGATCGATGACCCGGTATTCTCCGCCGGCACGCTAGGTGATGGCGTGGGCATCGTCCCCGAGGGCGACGAGGTCTACTCCCCCGTCAGCGGCACGATTGTCAGTGCTATGAAGTCCGGTCACGCCTACGGCATCAAGACTGAGGACGGCGTGGAGGTCCTCGTCCACATCGGTATCAACACCGTGAAGATGAAGGGCGAAGGTTTCGCCCCGGCCGTCAAGAAGGGCGACACCGTCAAGCATGGCGAGCTGCTTGCCACCGTTGACTTTGCCAAGGTCACCGAAGCCGGCTACGACACCACCATCGTCCTGGCCGTGACCAATACCAAGGCTCTGTCTGCCGTCACCCCGGCTGGCCTGAACCACGCCGCCGCTGGCGACACGGTCATAACCACGACCCGCTAAAGGACCCACTAGGGAACCTTTAGCACGCCTTTAACGAACCCTGACTAAGCTGGCTCGATGTATCTACCATCGTGGCTGGCTTTAGTCGTTTTAGCCCCAACCGGCTAGCCTCATCCGACTAGCCCCAACCGGCTAGCCTTAACCGGTTAACCCCAACCAGAAAGGTGCCTTGTGCAACTGTTGCGCGTGTTCAATAACAACGTCGTGCTCGCACGGCGCGGTGCGGAAGACGTCATTGTCACCGGCCGCGGCATCGGCTTCCAAGCCAAACCTGGCACTGAGGTTGACCCGGCCAAGGTGGTCAAAGTCTTCGTCCCGGATTCCGGCCGCGACCCGGACCACCTCGCCGCCATGATCGCCGGCATTCCCGGCGAATACGTCCAGCTAGTCATCGACGCCATGCACTCCGTCGACATGTCTGAGGCACTGCGCAGCAAGCTCACGCTGGTCGTGGCGATTGCGGATCACATCCACGGCGCGGTCAGCCGCGGCAACACCGTGTCCTATCCATTGGAAGCTGAGGTACGCCACCTCTACGCCGATGATTTTTCCCTCGCGCAACAACTGCTCACTGCCATCAACAGTGGCCTGCACAAACCACTGGCTCCTGATGAGGCCGTGGCCATCACCCTGCACCTAGTCAACGCTGGGTTCGCGGTGGGGGATCTCTCCGGCACCTACCGCATGACGGGCCTCATCCAACAGATCCTGGCCGTCATTGGCTCTCACAACGATACGGAGCTCAACAGCGAGGACATCTCCGTCGCCCGCTTCATCACGCACCTGCGCTATCTCTTCGTGCGCATGGCGGAACACCAGCAGCTCGACTCGGACGACCGCCAAGTAGCCACCGCCATCTCCGCCCGCTACCCCGATGCCGTCGAGACCGCCCAGATGGTGGCTAACCTGATTGAGCTGCGCCTCGACAGCGCCCTAACCCCCGATGAGGTCTCCTACTTGACGCTGCATATTGCCCGCCTGCAGGAGGCCTCCGCCTAAGCCATTCACCGGCTTAGACCGCTGCGACAGCTTAAGCGGCCCTTCCGGTTTTAGAGTGCGTTGATTT
>NZ_KV817279.1:0-89590 GCF_001814605.1 Corynebacterium sp. HMSC074C01
GAAGAAAAGAAGGAAGAGCCCAAGGCCGAAGAGAAGAAGGAAGAGCCGAAGGCCGAAGAGAAGCCTGCTGCTTCCCAGCCCTCGGAGCCGAAGGCATCCGAGACTTCCACCAAGGTCAACAACGGCGATAACGTCCCGTACGTCACCCCGCTGGTGCGCAAGCTGGCTGAAAAGCACGGCGTGGACCTCTCCACTGTCTCTGGCACTGGCGTCGGCGGCCGCATCCGCAAGCAGGACGTCTTGGCCGCTGCTGGCGAGGGTGAAGCTCCGGCTTCCTCCGCTAGCGCATCCTCCAGCAACCCGCGTGCTCGCTGGTCCACCAAGTCCGTGGATCCGGAGAAGCAGGAGCTCATCGGCACCACCCAGAAGGTCAACCGTATCCGCGAGATCACGGCGTCCAAGATGGTTGAGGCCCTCCAGATTTCCGCTCAGCTGACCCACGTCCAGGAAGTCGATATGACCGCCATCTGGGATATGCGCAAGCAGTCCAAGCAGGCGTTCATTGATAAGTACGAGGCCAACCTCTCCTTCCTGCCGTTCATCGTGAAGGCAACTGTTGAGGCTCTGGTATCCCACCCGAACGTCAACGCTTCCTACAACCCGGAGACCAAGGAGATGACCTACCACGCTGACGTCAACGTGGCCATCGCCGTGGATACTCCGCGCGGCCTGCTAACCCCGGTCATCCACAAGGCGCAAGATCTGACTCTGCCGGAGATTGCCCAGAAGATCGCCGAGCTGGCTGACAAGGCACGCAACAACAAGCTCAAGCCGAACGATCTGACCGGCGCAACCTTCACTGTGACCAACATCGGCTCCGAGGGCGCCCTGCTGGATACCCCGATTCTGGTTCCGCCGCAGGCTGGCATCCTGGGCACCGCCGCTATCACCAAGCGCGCGGTTGTCGTCACCGAGGATGGCCAGGACGCCATCGCCATCCGCCAGATGTGCTACCTGCCGTTCACCTACGACCACCAGGTGGTCGACGGTGCCGACGCTGGTCGCTTCGTCACGACCATCAAGGACCGCCTCGAAACCGCAGATTTCGAAGCCGACCTTGACCTCTAAGGCTTAACAAGACTCCAAGTCTTAAGAGGCCTGCTCCCCCGCCACTGTGGCGGGGGAGCTTCGTCGTTTTCCACCCGGCTTTCCTCCACCCCCGCAAACACAGCTCGGTGACATCGCTCAGTGGCGCCGCAACTGCCCTATCTGCCAAAACTATTGCCCCGGTTTTCAGGCGCTAACTTTGGCAGTTTGGCGCGTTTTCTTTAAGCGTCTTGCCACCAAGACCTGACCACTGTGATTCAGCGCACTAGACTGTGCCGCATGATTTCTCAGAAGTGGTTCCGCGTCGCACTCGGCATGTTTCTCGTCGCCTGCGGCGCTAATCTCTTCGCACCGATGGTCGTGGTCTACCAAGTCACCACCGAGCTGGGAGTTCTGCAGACGACCTTCCTCTTCGGCATTTATGCCCTCGGCATCATGGTGGCTCTCTTCATCGGCGGCCCACTTTCCGATTCGCTGGGCCGCCGCGCCATCATGCGCCCGGCCGTCCTCATCACCACCACTGGTTCCTTGGTCTTCCTTGGCGGTGCAGGCGGCGCCTTTCTCCCCTTGTTGATCGGCCGCTTGTGTGCTGGCGCCGCCGTGGGTTTCGCTATGTCTTCCGGCGCTGCGTGGATCAAGGAGCTCAGCACCCACCTCAGCGTTGGTGCGAAGCGTTCTTCCATTGCTTTGTCAGCTGGCTTCGCGTCAGCACCTGGCGTTGCCGGTATCGCCGCAGAGTTCCTCCCCTGGCCCACCGTCCTTCCCTATCTCTTGCACATCGGCCTAGCGCTCGTCGTGGTCCCCCTCGTGTGGACCGTGCCAGAACAGAGATCTGCCCAAACGGCTTCATCGCGCCGTTCTTTAATCCCCACCAGCCTGCTTAGCCCCCGCTACCTACCGGTCGTGGCCTATGCACCGTGGGTCTTCGGCTCCGCCACCACCGCCTTCGTCTTCCTGCCCGCGCAGCTCAGCGAGCACTTGCGCCACCCCATTCTCATCGCTGGCCTGTGTGCCCTACTCACCATGGGCAGCGGCGTGGTAATCCAACAGCTTGCGGGCCGCATTCGCGTCACGGCATTCCACGGCATGGTGCTAGCCGCTATAGGCATGGCCCTGTGCCTCGTCATCCTCGCCGCGGCGGAATATAACTGGGCAGTTTTCCTTCTGCCTCTCGCGGCCATCATCATGGGCAGCTCCTATGGAATTGGCATGCTCAGCGGTCTCGCGGAAACCCAAGCCATCGCGCACCCGGCGGAGCTTGGGGCAGCAACGGGGGTGTTTTATTCGCTGACCTATCTGGGCTTCTTTGCCCCCTTCATTCTCTCGCTTTTGGGCCCTGTCACAGGCTATTCCACCGCCTTCATCATTGGACTCGCTGTCGCGGCGCTGACTGCCGTGGCGCTGCGCCTCCGCTTTAAGGGGTAACCGGGGTTAATGTCATGGCATACGCCTTATACTTGTGGGCAGTTTAGGTCACACAAACTATCGCCACGAAGGAGATTCACCATATGGATTTCATCTCTCGTCACCTCGGCCCCGATGCAGCTGAGCGTGAGACGATGCTCAAGGCAGTGGGCTATGACAGCATAGACGCGCTGGTCGATGCCGCCCTGCCGACCTCCATCCGCGCTACCGAAGCGCTGAACCTCCCGGAGGCTTTGAGCGAAGATGATGCGCAGGCGAAGCTGCGCGAGTACGCCTCCCAGAACGTCGTGCTGAAGTCCTTCTATGGCCAGGGTTACTCCGATACCCTCACCCCGGCGGTCATTCGCCGCGGGCTGCTGGAGGATGCCGGCTGGTACACCGCCTACACGCCCTACCAGCCGGAGATCTCGCAGGGCCGCCTCGAGGCACTGCTGAACTTCCAGACCATGATTGAGTCCCTCACCGGACTGCCCATCGCGAACGCCTCGCTTCTCGACGAAGCCTCCGCCACCGCCGAAGCCGTGGGTCTGATGGCCCGCGCGGTGAAGAAGGGCCGCCGCGTGCTGTTGGATTCGCGCCTGCACCCGCAGGCTCTCGCCGTGGCCGCCGAGCGTGCCCGAGCCATCGAGCTGGAGGTCGAGATTGCTGATGTCCGCGATGGCATCGTCGGCGAAGACCTCGTTGGCGCAGTTCTGGCCTACACCGGAACCGAAGGCGATATCGTCGACCCGCGCGCTGCCATCGAGGAGCTGCACACCCGCGGCGCCCTGGCTGCCGTCGTGGCTGACCCGCTGTCGCTGCTCCTTCTGGAAGCACCTGGTTCGATGGGCGCAGACATCGTCCTCGGCTCCTCGCAGCGCTTCGGCGTCCCGCTCTTCTTTGGTGGTCCGCACGCGGCCTTCATGTCCGTCACGGATAAGCTCAAGCGCCAGCTTCCGGGCCGCATCGTGGGCGTGTCCAAGGACGCCGCCGGCCGCCCCGCTTACCGTCTGGCCCTGCAGACCCGCGAGCAGCATATCCGTCGCGAGCGCGCGACCTCCAATATCTGTACCGCGCAGGCCCTCTTGGCCAATGTGGCCTCCATGTATGCCGTCTACCACGGCCCGCAGGGGCTGCAGGAGATTGCGCAGCGTGTGCACGACCGCGCTTCTGCTTTCGCTGCAGCAGTCACCGACGCGGGCAAGGAAATTATCTCCCGTGACTTCTTCGACACCGTGACTGTCACAGGCGTGGCTGCCGCCGCCATCAAGGCTCAGCTGCAGGAGCAGGGCTACCTGGTGCGCGCCATCGGCACGGACAAGGTCTCGGTCTCCTTCGGCGAGTCCGCCACCAACGAGGATGTCAACACCCTGGCCGCTGCCTTCGGCGCCGCAGACTCCGCTGATTCCGAGCCAGCCGCGTCTGGCTCCTTCGAGATTCCGTCCTCCGTGCAGCGCTCCGAGGCTCCGCTGCAGCACGAGATCTTCAACTCCCTCCACTCCGAGACCCAGATGCTGCGCTACCTGCGCACCCTGGCGGATAAGGACTTGGCCCTCGACCGCACGATGATCCCGCTGGGCTCGTGCACGATGAAACTCAACCCCACCTCCGCCATGGAGCCCATCTCCTGGCCGGAGTTCGCGGGCATCCACCCGTATGCCCCGGAAGAGACCACCGCTGGTTGGCGCGCGCTGATCGACGAGCTCGAGTCCTGGCTCGCGGAAATCACCGGCTACGCCCAGGTTTCCATCCAGCCCAACGCCGGCTCCCAGGGTGAGCTGGCCGGCCTGCTGGCCATCCGCCGCTACCACGTTGCCAATGGCGATCACGGCCGCGATGTCATCCTCATTCCGGCCTCCGCGCACGGCACCAACGCGGCCTCGGCGACCCTGGCCAACCTGCGCGTCGTCGTGGTCAAGACCGCTGACGACGGCTCCATTGACGTCGCCGACCTCGACGCCAAGCTCAAGCAGCACGGCGAGCACGTCGCCGGCATCATGATTACCTACCCCTCCACCCACGGTGTCTTCGACCCCGAGGTGCGCGAGGTCTGCGACAAGGTCCACGCAGCCGGCGGCCAGGTCTACATCGACGGCGCGAACATGAACGCGCTGGCTGGTTGGGCCCGCCCGGGCGTCTTTGGTGGCGATGTTTCCCACCTCAACCTGCACAAGACCTTCACCATCCCGCACGGCGGAGGTGGCCCGGGTGTGGGCCCGGTGGGCGTCGCCAAGCACTTGGTGCCCTTCTTGCCGACGGATGCCAACGATCCCCAGCTGGACCCGGCGCAGCCGGCCGTGGAGGGAACCGGCGTGCCGTCCACCGCATCGCGCTACGGCTCAGCCGGCGTGCTGCCAATCTCCTGGTCCTACCTGGCCATGGTGGGCGCGCAAGGGCTCACGGAAGCCACGAGCCACGCCATCCTCGGCGCGAACTACCTGGCGCAGAACCTCAAGGATTCCTTCCCGGTTCTGTACACGGGCAATGCCGGCCTGGTGGCGCACGAATGCATCTTTGACCTGCGCGCGCTGACCGACGCCTCCGGCGTCACCGCCGCCGATGTGGCCAAGCGCCTTGTGGACTACGGCTTCCACGCGCCGACCCTGTCCTTCCCGGTCGCCGGCACCCTCATGGTGGAGCCCACCGAGTCCGAGGACCTGGGTGAGCTGGACCGCTTCATCGAGGCTATGCGCTCCATCCGCGCCGAAATCCAGGAGATTATCGACGGCCAGGTGGCCTACGAGGACTCCGTCATCCACCATGCACCGTTCAACGCCGAGTCCGTCGCCGCCGACGAGTGGAACTTTGCCTTTAGCCGCCAGCAGGCCGCCTACCCGGTGACCTCCCTGCGCGCTAATAAGTATTTCCCGCCGGTACGCCGCATCGACGAGGCCTACGGTGACCGCAACCTGGTGTGCACCTGCCCGCCGCCAGAGGCCTTTGACTACACCGACGAGAACCAGGAGGTTTAATCAATGACTGACTACCTGCACTCCCCGCTGCACGCTGAGCACGAGAAACTCGGCGCTACCTTCACGCCCTTTGGGCCGTGGGAAATGCCGCTGAAGTATGACAACGAGCTTGAGGAGCACCGCGCGGTGCGTAATGCCGCGGGCCTCTTCGACCTGTCCCACATGGGTGAAATCTGGGTCAACGGCCCAGACGCCGCCGAGTTCCTCTCCTACTGCTTCATTTCCAACCTGGTGCCTCTCAAGGAGGGCAAGGCGAAGTACTCCATGATCTGTGCTGAGGATGGCGGCATCATGGATGACCTCATCACCTACCGCCTGGAAGAAACCAAGTTCCTGGTCGTGCCCAATGCCGGCAACGCCGACACCGTGTGGGAGGCCCTCAACGAGCGCGCTGAGGGCTTCGACGTGGACCTGAAGAACGAGTCCCGCGATGTGGCCATGATTGCTGTCCAAGGCCCGAAGGCGCTGGAGATCCTCGTCCCGCTGGTGGAGGACACCAAGCAGCAGGCCGTGATGGACCTGCCCTATTACGCTGCGATGACCGGCAAGGTGGCCCGCAAGTACGCGTTTATCTGCCGCACCGGCTACACCGGCGAGGACGGATTCGAGCTCATCGTCTACAACTCCGATGCCCCGGAGCTGTGGGAAGAGCTGCTCAAGGCCGGCGAGGAATACGGTATTAAGCCCTGCGGCTTGGCAGCGCGCGACTCCCTGCGCTTGGAGGCGGGCATGCCGCTCTACGGCAATGAGCTCACCCGCGATATCACCCCGGTAGAAGCCGGGATGTCCCGCGCCTTTGCCAAGAAGGAGCAGGACTTCGTGGGCTCTGAGGTGCTGCGCCAGCGCGCTGAGGAAGGCCCGCAGGCCGTTATCACCGGATTGGTCTCTTCCCAGCGCCGCGCGGCCCGTGCGGGCTCCGAGGTCTACGTGGGTGAGAACAAGGTAGGCACGGTGACCTCCGGCCAGCCCTCCCCCACCCTGGGGCACCCTGTGGCACTCGCGCTCATCGATACCGCAGCTGGCCTCGAGCCGGGTGCGGCCGTCGAGGTGGATATCCGCGGCAAGCGCTACCCCTTCGAGGTTTCCGCGCTGCCCTTCTACAAGCGCGATAAGTAAACTCCACTACTGAAGTCAACTACCGAAAGGACACCTCTTCTCATGGCTAACCTTCCTTCCGATTTCTCCTACTCCGAGGACCACGAGTGGATCAACGCCACCGCTGACTCCGTCGTTGGTTCCACCGTCCGCATCGGCATCACCTCCGTGGCCACTGACCGCCTGGGTGAAGTCGTCTTCGCCGAGCTGCCGGCCGTGGGCGATACCGTCGAGCACGGCGAGACCTGCGGCGAGGTGGAGTCCACCAAGTCCGTGTCTGACCTCTACTCGCCTGTCACCGGCACCGTGACCGCCGTCAACGAGGCCGTGCACGATGACTACGCAATCATCAACAACGATCCCTTCGGTGAGGGCTGGCTCTTCGAGGTCGAGGTCTCTGAGGTCGGCGAGCTGATGACCGCCGACGAATACGCCTCCGCCAACGGCGTTGACTAAAACAACGCTTGAGCAGCGCACACTCAGCCCCTTTCGGGCTGATTTATCGCGGGGTTTAGGATTGGGTTCATGACTGCTCCCCGCGAACCTTTCTTTCCCGCCGACCGCTCCATCCGCGCTTCTGACGAGCCACTGGAGATCCGCCGCTTGGGCCGCATGGGTTACCAAGAAGCATGGGATCTGCAGGCCGAGCTCGCCGCGGCGCGGGCGGCGGGCACGCAGGGGGATGTCATCCTCGTAGTGGAGCACCCCAACGTCTACACCGCCGGCAAGCGCACCCAGCCGGAAGATATGCCCGATAATGGCCTGCCGGTCATTGACGTTGACCGCGGCGGGCGCATCACCTGGCACGGTGAGGGCCAGCTGGTGGTCTACCCCATTATCAAGCTGGCGGAGCCGGTCGACGTCGTTGACTACGTCCGCCGCCTCGAGGAAGCCATCATCCAGGCCGTCCGTGAACTCGGCGTGAGCACCGCCGGGCGCATCGATGGCCGCTCTGGCGTGTGGGTCCCCTCCACCACCCGCGCCGCCGATCCGGCCGCTCCGAAGCGCGACCGCAAACTAGGCGCCCTGGGCATCCGCATTACCCGCGGCGTGACCATGCACGGCCTCGCCCTCAATTGCACCAATACCCTGGAATACTACGAGCACATCGTCGCCTGCGGCATCGACGATGCCGACGTGTCAACCCTCTCGCTAGAGCTTGGCCGCGAGGTCACCATTCAGGAAGCGGAAGCGCCGCTTCTCGACGCCCTCCTCAAAGCCCTTTCCGGCGAACTTACCGTGGCCGACCACACCTTTGCTTCGGCGCCTGATCCCATCAAGGTGGCCAACGAGAAGGCGCGCCAAGCCCGCAAAGCAGCTGAAGGAAAATAGAAGATACCCTCGGTGGAATAAACCCGGCTCTCGCAGGACTTGTATTAGGAAGAGCTAACTCTAACGCGTAAAGTGAGGTTCCGTGACTGTTAAGCCTGAAGGACGCAAGATGCTCCGCATTGAGAAGAAAAATGCGGAGTCGCCCATCGAACAGAAGCCACGCTGGATCCGCAACCAGGTTCGCACCGGCCCTGGTTATGAGGACATGAAATCTCGCGTGTCTGGTGCTTCTCTGCACACTGTGTGCCAGGAGGCTGGCTGCCCCAATATTCATGAGTGCTGGGAATCGCGCGAGGCTACCTTCCTCATCGGCGGCGACAAGTGCACTCGCCGCTGTGATTTCTGCGATATCGCTACCGGTAAGCCAGCGGAACTGGACCGCGACGAGCCGCGCCGCGTCGCCGAGAACATCCAGGAGATGGATCTCAACTACACCACCATCACCGGCGTGACCCGCGATGATCTGCCCGACGAGGGTGCCTGGCTCTACGCCGAGGTGGTGCGCAAGATTCATGAGCTCAACCCACACACCGGCGTGGAGAACCTCACCCCGGATTTCTCCGGTAAGCCGGATTTGCTCCAAGAGGTTTTTGAAGCCCGCCCTGAGGTCTTCGCCCACAACCTGGAGACGGTACCGCGCATCTTCAAGCGCATTCGCCCGGCCTTCCGCTATGAGCGTTCACTCGACGTCATCCGCCAGGCCCACGACTTCGGTTTGATCACCAAGTCCAACCTCATCCTGGGCATGGGCGAAACCGCCGAGGAGATTGAGGAAGCACTGCGCGACCTGCGCTCGGCAGGCTGCGACATCATCACGATCACCCAGTACCTGCGCCCCGGCCCGCGCTTCCACCCGATCGAGCGCTGGGTGCGCCCGGAGGAATTCGTGGAGCACTCCAAGCTGGCCAAGGAGCTCGGCTTCGGCGGCGTCATGTCCGGCCCGCTGGTCCGCTCCTCCTACCGCGCTGGCCGCCTCTACGTGCAGGCCATGGAAGCCCGCGGGCTTGAGCTTCCGGAGAACCTGAAGCACTTGGCTGAGACTTCCCAGGGTGCTACCGCCCAGGAGGCCTCCACGCTTCTGGAGAAGTACGGCCCCTCCGAGGAAACTCCGGTGACCACGCGCATGGTTAAGACCCCGACTGGTGCAGCGAACCCGAACTCTGCGGCGTCCACTATTCGCTAGTTCGATTCTCTTTTTGACCCTCTGACCTCTAAAGTAGGAGCCATGGCTAACGACGACAAGGCATCGCTGAAGGAAGCGAAGAAGCAGGAGCGCGCAGCAAAGCGCGCCCAGCGCAAGCAGAACTGGTCACAGATGTGGCAAGCGTTCAACATGCAGCGCAAGCAGGACAAGGCTCTCATCCCCATCATGCTGGCTGCGTTCTTGGGCATGGGCTTGCTCTTCTTCCTTATCGGCATGCTCTTCAACGGCCAGTGGTTCATGCTCATCATTGGCTTGGGTCTTGGCGCGATGCTCGCCATGTTCCTGTTCACCCGCCGCCTTGAGCGCGACATGTACAAGAAGGTGGAAGACCAACCTGGTGTCGCCGGTTGGGCTTTGGAGCAGCAGCTACGCAACACCGTTGGTGTGGTGTGGAAGGTTAAGCCGGGCGTGGCTGCGACCCGCCAGCAGGATCTGGTTCACCGCGTGATTGGTAACTCGGGCGTCATTTTCGTCGTCGAGGGTGACCGCAAGCGCGTCGCCCCTACTCTCAACCGTTTGAAGAAGCGCGTCGACCGCCTGGCTGGCGGCGTGCCGGTGTACGAGGTCTTCGTGGGCAATGGCGAGGATGAGGTTCCGGTGTCCAAGCTGCGCACCCACATCATGAAGCTGCCGCGCAACTACAACAAGAACGAAACCTACGAGAACATTCGCCGCATCGAGGCCATGGATGATCTTCCGGGCACCACCCCGGGTCTGCCCAAGGGCCCGATGCCCCGACAGGCTCAGAACATGGCGGGCATGAACCGCCGCATGCGCCGCATGCAGGAGCGCAAGGGCGGCAAATAAGCTACCTTGTTCCACACAAGAAGGGGTCCCTCCCGAGATTCTCGGAAGGGACCCCTTCTTTACCTTGCGGTTCTTCGTTGCTTTAGGACCGTCCTAGCCTTCGTGACCAGGTTTCGTCAGATGGTTCTACTCAGATGGTTTACTTGACCCCAAGTAAACCATCTAGCGTTATGAAGAAGGTTTGCTTGCCCCCAAACAAACCTTTTCAGGGGAACCATTTGTGGGGCATCTGTGGTGGATACGACCGGCTAGCGCTGACCAAGCTTTAGACCATGATGACGGCGGTGCCGGTGGCGCGGTCGTGGAGGCCACGGCCGTCGGCATCAACCATCGCTGCGGGGAAAAGCACAGCGGTCAACAGCGTACGGACCGCCGCCCGCCACAAACCGACAGAAGTGCCCGGCACGTCGAGACGCGCCACGCCCATGCCGAGAATGGCCATTCCCGGAGTGCGGGCGAAGAGCCAACCGCACACGATGCCCATGACCACCCACACGGCGTAGCCCAAGAAAGCTGGACCGCCGAGCGAATCCGTAACGAGTTCGAGAAGGTTGGCGATGATCATCGCCAAAATCCAGTCAATGAGGACGCCAAAAGTGCGCCGCATTACAGAAGCCAGAGCGCCTGAGCCCTCCTTAGGCAAGCCCAATGTTTGCCCAGGCCACTGCCCGTGCTCAAAGCCGTCGTTGTTATCTGCCATGCTCACCAATCTAGCTGTCGGCTCCGCGAAGCAGAAAATTTACCTCTAGGTGCCCCAGACACCCCGGTAACGAAGCCAATACCTGTAAACTAGTCGGGAGTACTACACGTCAACCAACAGGAGACCACCGTGTCCTTTGAGACAATCCAGGACGTCATCGCATTCATCAAGGAAGAGGACGTCAAGTTCGTTGACATCCGGTTTACGGACGTCCCCGGCACTGAGCACCACTTCTCTATTCCGGCCGAGGAATTTACTGAAGATGCAGCCGCCGAAGGCCTCGCTTTTGATGGTTCTTCCATCCGCGGATTCACCACCATCGATGAGTCCGATATGACGCTGTTGCCGGATCCGAAGACTGCCTTTGTGGATCCTTTCCGTACCGCGAAGACACTGAACATCAAGTTCTTCGTCCACGACCCGTTCACCCTGGAGCCTTTCAGCCGCGACCCGCGCAACATCGCCCGCAAGGCTGAGGAGTACCTCGCCTCCACCGGTATCGCAGATACCTGTAACTTCGGCGCCGAGGCTGAGTTCTATATCTTCGACTCTGTTCGCTACGGCACCGACGTACACAACGGCTTCTACGAGGTTGATACCGATGAGGGCTGGTGGAACCGCGGTTCTGAGACCAACTTCGATGGCACCCCGAACACCGGTTTCAAGACTCGCGTGAAGGGCGGCTACTTCCCTACGGCACCCGTCGACAAGCACGGCGAAGTCCGCGACGCCATGGTGGAGCAGCTACAGAAGGCAGGCTTTGTTATCGAGCGCTTCCACCACGAGGTGGGAAGCGGCCAGAACGAGATTAACTACCGCTTCAACTCCCTGCTGCACGCGGCTGATGATATTCAGACCTTCAAGTACATCATCAAGAACACCGCGGAGCAGTTCGGGAAGTCCGTAACCTTCATGCCGAAGCCGCTGGCCGGCGATAATGGTTCCGGTATGCACGCCCACATGTCCCTGTGGCAGGACGGCAAGCCGCTCTTCCACGATGAGGCCGGCTACGCCGGTCTGTCCGACATGGCTCGCTACTACATCGGCGGCATCCTGGCCCACGCACCGGCTGTGCTGGCGTTCACGAACCCGACGTTGAACTCCTACCACCGCCTGGTTCCGGGATTCGAGGCTCCGATCAACCTGGTGTACTCGCAGCGCAACCGCTCGGCTGCTATCCGTATTCCGATTACCGGTTCCAACCCGAAGGCCAAGCGCATCGAGTTCCGTGCGCCGGATCCGTCGGGCAACCCCTACTTTGGCTTCGCTGCCATGATGATGGCGGGCCTCGATGGCATCAAGAACCGCATTGAGCCGCACGCTCCGGTGGATAAGGACCTCTACGAGCTGCCGCCGGCAGAGGCCGCCTCCATCCCGCAGGCACCGACCTCCCTGGAGGCCTCCATCGCAGCACTTGAGGAAGACAACGAGTTCCTCACCGAGGGCGATGTCTTCTCCGAGGATCTCATCGAGACCTACATCAACTACAAACGTGAGAACGAGATCGCACCGGTCCGCCTGCGCCCGACCCCGCAGGAATTTGAGATGTACTACGACTGCTAAAGGATATGTGGGTATCTGACCCCTTCTTTTAGCACCCTCCGACAAGACACAACCCACGGTTTCCTTCACGGATTCCGTGGGTTGTGTCATGTTGAGCCCGGCACGCGAGAGCCCAATGGCGCAGCTTCTGAAACTAACTACAGGGGCTACCGGCCACGCAGGCGAGTGTTCCGCCGGCTAATAGAGGCGCCCTAATTCAGCAAAGATACCCGAATTAAAGTTGAAAGCCCGCTCGGCCTCCGAGAGCATGACTTCACGCTGTTCAACGGTAAGCTCCAGGCTATCCACGCGCTCGCGGTATCCCGCACGATAAGGTGGGATTTTTCCAATCGACGTGAAGTCATAGAAGTTCAGTGCCTCAGGAGGTACTCCGTAATGGGCTCCCAGGCGCGCTGCAATCACCTGCCCACCGGAAATATCACCGAGATAGCGCACGTAGTGATGGGCTACCACTTCTACTGGCTTGCCCACTATTTCTTCTAAGCGCGCGCTATAGGTCCTCGTCGCTGGAAGAATGCGAATCTCCTCACGCCAGTTTTCGCCGACTAGCACTTTCAGATCTGCTTCCAGTGCTTGACGACGTTCCAACCGCGGATCCGCTACCGCACCGGCAATGGGAGTAGTCGCCACGCTGCGAACGGCGTTCTCGAGAGCTCCATATACAAACCACAGTTGGCCGGCCAAATCAGCCACGGCTGACTTATTGAGCTCCCCTGACAACAGGCGCTGCATGAATGCCGAATTCTCCGCATGCTCATGCGCACGCGCAGTCGCCTCACGCAACGCAACGGACAAAGGTTTATTGAGAGTGGTAGTCACTGTTCTTCTCCACGGTGTTATTTAGAAAAACTACAAATCAGTTGAGGTTAGAAAAACTCAAAATCGAAAATTAAGGGGATTAGGCTGACGTGGGTGTGGGGCACCAATTCTCATCGGCACCCCACACCCGTTACGTCGTTCTTGAACTGTCAGCAGTGTGTCTTAGGGTTTATCGCTGAAAGAAAACACGCGCACTGTTAAAAGCACCGGACTTAACAAATGCTTGCCACAGAATTGCGATCATGCTGCCAACAGTCGCAATGCCTAGGAAATAGTTCCAGAAGTTGGTGACCTTCGAGCTAGAAGAGGAGTTCTCACCCGAGCTAAGGTTCTTATCTTCCGAAGGCGTCTGGGGCTTCGGCTGCTCGCTGTCCGACGGGTTCTGCGGCTTCTCGCCCTCCGAAGAATCCTTTTCTTCTTCCTTCTTCTGTCCACAGCCCGGGGCGACCTTGAGGGTTACCTGCGCACTATCCACCTCCGGGTTGTAGTCGGAACCGTACATGCCCATGAACAGGTAGTCGACGCCCTCAACATCACCAGAATCGTTCGTTCCGGGCTGCCGCTCGTACATAACGTCGGAAGCAGAAAGCGTAAGGGTATCCCCGTCCTTACTCCACTGTGCCTTACCGTTCCCGAACGCCCCTTCACCTGTGCGCTTGTTGGCCTCAACGCGGTCCTCCGGGGTGTACTGCGTCATGTGTTTGCCTTCAACAAAGTAGGCCTCGTAGCCGGAGCCGAGCTGGGCCTTATCACCTTCGGTCTGCACGAATGGGTTGGTCATCTTGGAGTACAGCGCTCCGTGGTGGCCAGTGAACGTAATCGAAGAGTCTTTAGCCTTGATCTTCGATGCAGTGACATTGCCGGCCTCGTCCACAGAGACTGTGGACGTCGCGGGATCGACTTCGAAGCCGAAGGTGAAATCGCTGCCCGTCGGATCGCCGTCCTCCTTCACCGTTCCGGTCGTCTCCCAGTCACCCTTAGCGATTCGCCCCTTAATGTAGGAACGCCAGGAGTGCTTAACACCCCAGTTGATAGTGCCGGATTCGATGGTGCATGATTCTGCTTCTGCCGCGGTTGCCTGCGGCACAGTAATCGCCGTCGCTGCGATAGCGGTCACCAGGATTTTTTTAAACATGGAAGTCCTCCAGTTGATGCGAGAAAAGTGAATTGATTGTGGGCGTGGCACGCTGTGGTTGTACCTGCAGCCCGTTGACGGAGATCGGCCAGCCGTACACCTCTGACAAGATGGGACCGGTGAAAACCTCCGCCACGCGCCCTTGAGCTGCGATCCCCCCGCATGAGACGCACACGATGTGATCGCAATATGCGGCTGCCGCGTTCAGGTCATGGAGCACCACGAGTGCGGTTACTCCTGCCTCGCGGGCTAGGGCTTTCACAGAACCCAGTAACTGTTCTTGGTGGCGGATATCGAGGGCCGCTGTCGGTTCATCCAGCAGGATTATTGGAGTATTTTGTGCAAGAACACGGGCAAAGGCCACCCGCGCACGTTCACCACCGGAAAGCGTGCTGATATCGCGTCCGGCGAGATGCGCGGCTCCAGCTGTTTCAAGGGCGGCTTCGATAAACTGCTCGTCAAGTTCGGCGTGGGGCGTTCCGCGCCAAGGGCGGCGGCCCATCGCGACAACATCGCGTACCAGAAATTCAAAGGACACCGAGACATCCTGAAGCATCACCGCACGTTTGCGTGCGAGCTCACGGGGCGAGGTCTTCGGCGACAAACCGCCGACACTGATTTCACCGGAGAAGTCGATATCACCCGCGATCGCGCCAAGGACAGTTGACTTCCCCGCACCATTCGGGCCAATTAGTCCGGTAACCTCGCCTGGTCGGGCATTAAAGGTCACGCTGTCAACGAGGGTAGCCCCGTCGACTTGGACGGTGAGGTTGTCCACGTTCAGCATCAGTGCACCCCCTTTCGCATCATGCGGCGCAACAGGATGAAGAAGGTCGGTCCGCCAACTAAGGCGGTAAAAATACCGATTGGGAGGTCCGCAAAGGGAATCAAGGTTCGTGCGGCCACATCCGCAAAGCCGATTAGCACCGCGCCGCCCAGGGCGGATGCAGGAATGAGGATATGATTTTGCGGTCCTACGATGCTGCGCAACAAGTGGGGAACGATGAGCCCAACAAAGCCGATGAGGCCGGCGAAGGACACAGCTGCTGCGGTAAGCACTGCGGACGCCACAATTGCCACAATGCGCAACACAGACACATCTACGCCAGTGTGCACAGCAGCGCGTTCACCCAGCGCAAGAATGTCAAGTTGCCTGCCCAAACGCAGGGCTACTGCTATACCGATAAGAACGATGGGAAGAACAACCCATACGTGCTTCCACTGCGAGCCGTTGAAGGAACCCATCTGCCAAAAGATGATGGCTTCCCGGTTGGCAGTCGGTGTTAGGTACACCATGAAGGAGATGATTGCATTGCACACTGCATTAATGGCGATGCCCGTGAGGATCAGGTGAACCACCGTGACGCGACCGTTATGGCGTGCAAGTTGGTAGATGATGAAGGTAACTAAAAGTGCGCTCAAGAAAGCCAGCGCTGGCACAGTGAAAGTTCCCACGAAGGTGAGGTTGAAGACGATCGCTACAGACGCCCCAACACCTGCACCGGAGGTCACTCCGATGATGGATGGCTCCGCCAGAGGATTGGCAAAGATGGCCTGCATCAACGTGCCGGCAACGCCTAGAGCGGCGCCTACGAAGAGCCCCAAGACCAAGCGCGGCAGGCGAATATTCCATACCACGCTGGCTGTGAGGGACTCTTGCCCCGGCCCCAAAGCCAGAATCGGGAACAGATCAGAAAGTGCAACGTAATACTGTCCGAGGGCGATCGAGATGAGTCCCGCTAGAACAGCAAGCACCACTAAGGATACGAATACCGATATCCGCTGAGTGCGGCGTCGTGTGAAGACGTCGCTATGCATTGTCTGGGTCATATACAGCCTTTGCGAGTTTGACCAATGTCTGACCGGTCATGGGGCCGAAGGCCAGGGACTGGCCGTCAGGAATGGTGACGATGCGATGCTTTTGACCAGCAATGGTCTGAGCCACACCAGGACGTTCCAGTAGCCCGCCGACTCCGCCAGTGGATTTCAAACCATCGGTCATCATGATGATCACCTCTGGGTTGATGCGGGCCAGCGCTTCTGCGTTAGCAGGTTCGGCATAAGAAAGGTTGTTCTCCGCAGCGAGGTCGATGCCCCCAATTCCTTCGATGAGGTCTTGGGCGCCGGTCCCCTCCCCCATGATGAAGAACACGCCACCGTTCCCACGGGCGTAGAGGAAGGCCATACGCATTGGCTCCTCGGGGGCAATGGTCTTAATGGCTTCCTTCGACTCATCAATTTCCTTGATGGAGCGCTCTGATAACTTGCGGGCCTCGTCCGGAAGCCCGACGGTTTCACCCAGCGTGATGATGTCTTCGCCCACCGAGTCAATGGTCCGCTGCGGTTCCATGACCACAGTTGTCACACCTGCTTCACGGATCTGATCGATCGCATCACGGGGTCCAATGGAGTGGTCCACAATAACGAGCGTCGGATTAAGCTCCAGGACTGCTTCAACATTGATATTGTGGCCGCCTTCAGTCACGACGGGACGATCCGCCAGATTCGGTTCAGTGGAAGAGACGGTGCGGCCAACGATGTTGTCCGCAAGCCCCAAGCCGCTCAGCGTTTTGGTATAGGTCCCATAAATATCCAGCGCCAGAATCCGCGAGACATCCGTGACGGTGACGTCATAACCATCAGCGTCAGTAAGTTCCACCGGAAGTACGGGCTGGACTTTAGTGCTTACGGGCTCGATATCGGCGAAGTCACTGACCTCAGTAACGCCTTCGAAGGAGCGCGGGTCGGAAAGGTCCTGCGGGTCCGGTAGCTGGTCTGTATAGCTTCCTTGCACGCCACAGGCAGTCAATCCCACGATGCACAGAAGCGGGATAAGGAAACGTAGGAGAAGTTTCACGGTGATCTTTCTAGGAGTTGTTCATAATGAGGCGGCTGGTGGAGCCTCCGGCGATAATGAGCCCGGCGATGAACAGGAGGAGGTAGGTAACTGGGTCATCGGTGGTGCCGTTCGCGGAGCCCGCGGACTTGATCTGGAATTTCTTTGAACCATCTTCATAGCCCTGCGACGAATCACTGGCCAGCGCGTTGTCTACTGCTTCGGAGTTGACACCGCCACTGCCCTTCGACCCGGAGCCGGCACTGTCTCCCGCACTGGACGAGCTGCCACCACTAGTGCCGCCAACAGTGTCGTTGCAATCGGCGTTTCCGCCCAGGCTGGCGTTGAAACTTAACGGATCCAGCTGGGTTCCAGGCTCGTAAAATTCGGCAAAGGCCTTGGAGCCAACGTCAGTCAGGGATACTGTTGCTTCGCCCGATACGGCATCTGTTCCCACATCCAGAGACGTGAAATTCAGGTCGGCGATGGCGGTGCGTCCGAAGTCCTTCTTCTCGCCTTCCATGTTGGAGGAGCGCACATCGCCGATTAGTTTTCCGGTTTTACCGTTGAAGGAGATTTCTAGGTTCGCAATATTGAGGTCGAGCTTGCCGTGGTGGCCGGTGAACTGGATGCTTCCGCCGTAGCGCACGGAACCCGCGCCGTCCTTGACTGCGCCGGAGTTCCCGGAAAACTGGAATCGACCGTTGCTATAGCCGACGCCCGAGAGCTGCCATTTTCCTTGCGCAATGGAGCCGGTGATATAGGACTGGAATGATTTCTTCACTCCCCATTGCGCCGTCGCTTGGGTAACACCGGTGGCTTGGCACGTTTCGTTGGCTGCACCGGATGCTCCAGACGCTGCTGCAACCGAGCCCGTCGCACCCGTAGCGCCGGAGTTCGACCCGCTAGCCGTTGATGCTCCACCACTGTTTCCGCTGCCAGCTGCCGCTGTTTCTGGAAGGCCGTTGCCGCTTAAGTCCGAAGTAGTGGTGCTACCAGAGGTGGAGGTTCCAGACGACGTGCTAGCCGACGCCCCGGATGCCCCCGAGGTAGTGTTGCCCCGCTTCTTGAATGAGTCCAACTCGTCCAAGAAGGACTGTGTATTGCCCATAAACGTGGTGATACCGTTCATGGTGTCGTTGGTTTCGGACAACATAGCCATGGCTTCCTTGTTGAAGCCCGTAAAGTTTCCGGTAATGGAGTTCAGCTGGCGTTTCGAGCCAGATCCATCGCTGCCTGCGCCGCCGGAGCCAGAACAGGATCCGTCCAATGCAATGGTGCCTGAGGAAGGATCGAGTTCTTCGCCCTGCTCATAGAAGCCCGTGAAAAGTTTGACGCCCCCGGCACTAAGGGACGTGGATCCTGCTAGGTTCACTGCCGTGCCGCTGTCCTTGACGGGCTCTTGCAGACTAATGGTGGCGATGACCTCGTCGTCACCCTTAATCTGGGCACCGCGGGTGTAGTCACTTCGGTTCAGTTCATAGGAAACGTAGTCGACCGTGATTTTTGCTTGGTCGCCGGAGGCGATGACCTTGAAATCCGACATTGTCATGTCGAGAACTCCGTCATGTCCCGTGAAGTTCAACGTGCCTTGGAAGGGAATCGTGACAATACCGCCTGAGGCAGTGGGCGTGCTGGCTTGGAACACAAACGCGCCGTTGCCTTTTTCATCACCGCTAAAGCCGATGCCGCTGGCGCCCCAGCCACCGCGGGCGATATTGCCCTTGATGTAGCTTCGGAAGGATTGCTTGATCCCCCAGTACCACGTGCAGGAAGTCTCTGCGTGGGCTACCGGGACAGTGTTAAGAAATGGAACGGCGCCGAGAGCGAGGGGAGCTGCGATCATCACACCGCATGCTGAGCGCCAGAGATTGCGAATCATGTTGAGAACCTTGTTTCATCCAGATAGGGCTATGGGCTAGGCTTACCTTGGTTAGGTAATCCTGACCTAAATTAACAGATTTGTCAACACATCAACCAAACGGGAGAAAACAGCATGCACAGCCACCCCCGCACAGATATCTTCAGGAGCATTTACCCAGACGTAGATCCGACCCAAAAGTTCCCCCCGACGCTGTCCGAACGCGCGGCTTTAGCGTTCGCCGTCGGTGTGTTTATGTTCGGCGGCGTGAAAGGGGATCTACTCATCGCCGGTGCAGGACTGGCGTTTGTTGTCGGCTGCGTTTGGGCGCTTTCCCGAAAAACTCCCCGGCGCATCCGAACTGAAGCACGTAGCCGGTTTCCCCAAGAACCGTGGGCGGAGGCACCTAGCCCCTTCATCCCTGTCTTGTGGTTCGCACTCGGCGCACTCGCCGTGGCCGCCTGGTGGTTTACCCCTGATGAGTTTCTCGTATGGAGTGCTTGCTCAATAGCCATCCTGGCAGCCGCTGTGACGTGGTACATGCCGGTCCTACAGGCTCAACGCTCAGCTGCGCCTGTAGGACCTAATGTAAACCTGTAGCCCTACCAAGGTTCCGTGGCACTGAGAGCAAAATCGTTGAAACGAGCAAAAGCTAGGTGCGGGTTGCCCATCACACAGGTGTGCCGGTTCCGCAAAGTTCAGCACAGCAACGGGACAGTAGGCGGGCACTACAGCTACCATGCCAGCTGTGACTGACAAATTCCGCCACTTGCCACCACCCGGCCCCGCGTGGGGCGGCAGCCTCATGGGCACCTCCATCGTCTCCCGGCTACTCGTTGAGGAAGGCATGCTGACAGCCTCCGCTGTTTTCGCGGCACTGTCCTGCGTCATCCTCCTCGTGCTGACAGTTGGTTTCGCGGTATACCGCCAGCCCAGCTTTGCGCGAACCTCCATGGCTGAGTGGTCCATGTATTTCATCGGCATCCTGGCGCTCGGCGCGGCGCTGTCGGGATTGACGGATATCGGAGCCTTCCGCCTCGTGGGCTTCTGGATAGGCGGCCCCGTCACCGTTATCACGTGGGCTATTCAGCTCACCCGCTTCGACGGCCAGCCGCGCTTTACCTGGGGCCTGCCGCTGGTCGGGCCCATGATTTCCTCCTCCGTAGCCGGCTTCCTCGCCTTGGATTACGGACATGCCTACCACGTCATGGGCACAGTGCTCTTTGTCATGTCGATCTCCACCGCGGTCCCCGTCTTTATCCGTGTGTATTGGGCTGCTTGGCACGGCAAAGTCAATCTCACCGGTGCCAACTCCGCGACGGCCTGGGTTCCGCTGGGCGTGGTGGGCCAATCCACTACCGCGATGCAGATCCTCTACCCCGGCACTTTCTCTGTCTACTACGGGCTCACCGCCATGGCGATCGCCATTCCCCTCGCGCTCTATGCCATGTTCACCTTCTACCCCAACGTGGCGCGCTGGGTGGATTACTCTCCTGCCTGGTGGGCGTGCACCTTCCCACCGGGAACGGTCAGCATGGGCGGGCACCAGGTAGCGCTGGTGAATGGCTCGGAGCTTCTCGACGTCATCGCGCTCAGCATCCCGGTACTCCTCATCGCGCACTGGTCTGCCTGTTCCTGCCGCTTCATAAGCTGGCTCATCGAAGGACGGCGCGCACAAGGAAGCGGAGCTAGCCCAATCACGAACTAGCTCCGCCGCGCTCTGTCTCTGCGTTGAAGGAACCTTAGTTTTCAGCCTTCTCAAACTGAATGACCTGGCCCTGGCTGCCCAGCGCAAAGGTGTTGCCCTCTACGGGGATGACCACTGGCTTTGCGGAAAGGATGGCGTTGAGTGCATCGGCATCAGCCATCTCCTCCGGGGCACAGGCACGCATCGTGGAGTTCAGGTTCTCCACCACGACGGCATCGGTCTGGTCCAGCTTGTAGCTGCCGCCACCGGAGTTGCAGCCATCGTTGAAGGTCAGCGTTCCGTCGTCATTGAAGGTCACGGAGATCTCCGGGTTCTTCTTTGCGGTGAAGGTCCCGATGAGAACCTTCTTAGCCTCATCAGCCGGCAGCTTGTCCTGCAGGCCGTCAACGTCCTCGTACTTCTCAATCAAGCCAGAGCCTTCCGGTGCTTCCGAATCCTTCGAGGAGGAGAAGGAGTCACCGAACAGACGCGAGCTCAGTTCCTGAATCTGGCTGGTCTTCACAGAGTCGGCGGAGGACATCTCTTGCGCACCGGCAGTACCGGCACCCAGAACGCCGCCGGCGAGGGCGACGAACGCAGTTGCAGTGGTTACTTTCTTCAGCGTGCGTGAAATCATGACCCCGAAGCTATCGGGCACGGGCACCAACCTCAACCCATTTCATGCGTTTCTGATGATATTTTGCGGCAACTCCAACACTCTCACCCCTTTGCGGGCTGCGTCCTCGCATGCAGAAAAGGCAGCTCCGGGGACTGCATCGCCGAATGGAGCGCATTCACAATCTGAATGACGCGGCAAGACCTGCGCTATTGGGTGAGCTCAAATTCCACGTGCTCGCCTTCGCGGCCGTTAATCACCAGGCTGAGTCCCTGCATGCCCGGGTAGTAGGTGCGCGTGCTGGTGATCCGAAACGGGTGCGTCTTGGTCACCACTCGGGTTTCACCCGGTTCAAGCGTGTATTTGCCGAGGCGGAACACGCTGGGTTGTCGGGTGCCGTTCTTTTTCAGAAAGTGCACGCGATACTCTGCAAGCACATGTGCGGGCGCATCGCCGGTGTTGGTGAGTGTCGTTGAAAGAGTCGCCTTTTCACCAATGGCCACAGTGTGAGGGAACTCGGGGCGGGTGGCGGTGACGGCGGTGGACGGAGAAAAGCCAACAAGCTCCAGGGCCTCCCTATTGCCGCGCTTGATCAGCCCACGCAACCCCTGTTCCACCACCCACGCTGCGTGCGACGATCCGCTATCTGCCCAACGCGACGCGGTGGCAAGCGCCAACTCGGGGTGCGTGCGGCCAATATCGTTGAGGTTATTGGCTACGGACTTGCGCACGAACAGCGACGCATCGTCGTACAGCCGGTCCAGGACCGGAAGGATCGGCGAGGGGTCCTCCACAAACGGCGCGTGCACCTTCGCCCATGGCAGACGCGGACGGATGCCCTCGGAAGCCAGGCGACGCACGTTGTGGCTGTCGGAACCAGCCCACTGATGCACCCGGGACATGGTCAGCTCCGGGTAGCGCTCCAAGAAGGGACGCACCGCGAACTCACCGGTGAACACCCTCGTGAGCGCCTCAATTGCGTCTAAAGAAACCTCCGGCTCATCTATCCCGTACAGCTCGATGAAGCGGCTCACCGGCCACAGATGAAATGCATGGTTGAAGTAGCCTTCCCCCTCCGCAAGCTCGGGCCCAAGCTTATCGATGATCCCTCCAATCACCCCTACATAATCCCCGCCAAGCTGTTCCCGAAGCCCCTGCGCGAACACGGTCACGCGGTCCAGAATCTCCAGATCCTCGACGCGTGGCGCGATCCATGCGGCGTATTTTTCGCCGTCAATTCCAAGCTGTGCGCCGAGTTTTTGTGCCGTGTCAGCGTTGAAGTAGTCCTTCATTTTGGGAGCCATAGTTGTGCATGTTACCCGGCGCGGAGAAACTCTTTTGCCGCAGGATTGAGGGCTGGCGCATCGATCCGCCACTTAGATCTAGTGCCCTCACATCAACGCTCATGGAGAAAGCCTGATTAAGACGAACGCTTAACGTACCCCATCCGCGGTCGGAAGCCCTGCGGGTGTTTCATCTGCGCCACTGCATCCCCGATGATCATGCGGTTGCGGGCGCTGACGGACGTCGGCATCTGCGCCACAGAGAACCACTGCGCGGCTAGGTTCTCCTCATCGGAGATAACCGGCTCCGCATCATCCGGCACGGAGACCCGGATGGAGGTATCCATGTAGAGACACTTATCCCCATTGGGGCAGACTACTGGGCCCACCTGGCCCACGCCGAGGAGCGCTTCGATGCGACCATCGAGGCCAATTTCCTCTTTGACCTCACGCAGTGCAGTCGCCGTGACCTCCTCACCCGGCTCACAGATACCGGAGATGGGAGCCCACGTGCCATTATCGGCACGCTGGGCAAGCAGCACTGAAGGCAGCTCCCATATCGCAGAACCGGTAGGAACCGCCCGCACGATAACCGCGGTCACGCTGGGCAAAAAGAGCTGCTCGTGACCGATTTTCTCACGCAGGGACACAATGAAATCAGGAGTAGGCATGGGTTTCATCTTAGCGCTTAAACCTGTGCCAGAATCTCCGGAAGGAGCGCCTCAATATCCGCCGCAGAAGTAAAGGACATCTCTGCCTCCGAACCGTGCGCACAGCCCTCACCACCCGCGGCTGCTTCCGTCGTTCCCGAAAGGACACCGACGATTACCCCTTCAAAGGGGCTGCCCGGCGCGCCAAAGACCGGAGCGCCCGAATCGCCGTGCGTGGAGCAGACTTGGGCGCGCGCGGAGACGGTATCCACTGTGCGGTCACCAAACTGGAGTTTCCCGTGTCCCTCGCCGTGAGTAAGCGGGCCGCAGGTCTCACCGGTAATGCGCCCCAGCTTGCACACTTCATCGGGGAGCTCCTCCTGCCCCGCGGCGACCACGCTGGTGGGCATGTCCTGGGGGACATGAAACTCCGCCTGCCGCGTGATCTCCACCAAAGCGAAATCCAGCTGGTGCGTGTCCGGCGCGCTAAGGTCGGAGTAGATGATGCTGCCCACAGGCTCGGCCGGGTAAATGAATTCCCCGTCCGCGGCACCCGCCCACACCGTATCCCCTGGCTCACCGCAATGGGAGGCGGTGACGGCGATGGTGCGGCCGTCGTCAAGCACGAAGCTCCACGCCACCGTGCACAGGTTGAAGTCGAAGGCTTCGCCGGGAACGGGCTGCATGCCAGAGATATCCAGTGCGGCGCCCGGGGGCACCGGGGACGCACCCGGCGTGTGAATCTCCGGCGGGGGCGGCTCAATCGTGGTGTCCTCGGAGGTATGCGAAGCAGCCTCGGGAACAGCGTCAACGCCCGTCTGCACCGTGCACCCAGCTACCACTAGAGCTGCTGTGCTGAGCACCCCCGTGAGGAGAAACCTAGGCATCCTCTTCTGCTGCAGCCTCACCCGAGTCCGCCTTGTTCTCCTTATTTTCCTTCTCCATCTCCGCGACCTGCTTCATGTCACGGATGAACTTCTCTGGGTCAAATTCAGTGAAATACTCGGGTCCTGAGAATTGTTCCTGTCCCATTGTTTAAACCTCCGTGCTCTTGATGTACTGCGTGATGTAGTCCTTCACCGCCGCGGCATCATTGGGCAGATCGGTAACGTGGCGCTCGGCTTCCAAGATGCCGGCGAAACGCTCAGGCACCTCTGGTTCGCTGCCGATGGCCTCCGCGATGGTCTCCGCAAACTTCACTGGCAGGGCGGTCTCGAGGCACACGATGGGCGTGTCAACGCCGTACTCATCCTGTACCGCGCGGGCGACCTTGATGCCGTCGGCCGTGTGCGGATCCACCAGCACGTTGTAGCGCTCGTGGACATCCTTGATGGTGGCCAGGCGGTCCGCGTGGGTGGAGGAACCAGACAGGAAACCGTACTCGGTGTGGGCGGCGTCGAGCGCCTGCTTGTCGACGTTGAACCCGCCTTCCTTCACCTTCGTCCCGAAAAGCTCCTTAATCTGCGCGGCATCGCGGCCCAGCAGATCGAAAGCGAAGCGCTCAAAGTTGGAGGCGCGGGAAATATCCATCGACGGCGAAGACGTCTTGTGGGTTTGCTCCGAGGAGCGCGGGCGGTAGCTGCCGGTGCGGAAGAACTCATCGAGCACGTCGTTTTCATTGGTCGCGACGATGAGGCGGTCGATGGGCAGGCCCATCTGGCGGGCGATGTGGCCCGCGCAGATATCACCAAAGTTGCCGGTGGGCACGCTGAAGGAGACCTTCTCCGTGTTTTCCGTGGTGACCTTGAGATAGCAGTTGATGTAGTAGACCACCTGCGCCATGAGGCGGGCCCAGTTAATAGAGTTGACCGCACCGATACGGTTTTCTGCCTTGAAGTTAGCGTCGGCAGATACCGCCTTGACCACGTCCTGGCAGTCATCAAAGACTCCATCGAGGGCGATATTGCAGATATTCGGGTCATCCAGCCCAAACATCTGGGCCTGCTGGAAGGGCGTCATGCGCCCGGCTGGGGTCAGCATAAAGACGCGGATGCCCTTGCGCCCGCGCATCGCGTACTCCGCCGAGGAACCGGTGTCACCCGAGGTAGCGCCTAGGATGTTGAGGGTTTCGCCGCGACGTGCCAGCTCGTATTCGAAGAGCTCGCCCAACATCTGCATGGCCATGTCCTTGAAGGCGGCCGTCGGCCCCTCAGAGAGGTGGCCGATGTAAAGGCCCTCCCCCAGCTCGCTGACGGGGACGATCTCCTCGTGGTCAAACTTCGGGTAGGTGTAGGCGCGCTGGGCAATCCCCTCGAGGTCCTCTGCAGGAATATCGTCCACGAAGAGCTTGAGCACCTCCGCGGCCAGGGCCGCGTAGCCGCCCTCAGCCAAGGTCTGGCGCCACTGGGTAAGGGTGGCGTCATCAATGCGGGGGTAAGTTTCCGGCAGGTAGAGGCCGCCATCAGGGGCCAGACCTCCGAGGAGAATGTCCGTAAAGGAGGCGGGCTGGCGGTCGGTATCGCGGGTCGAAATGTACTTCACCCCCTGCATCTTAGTTGGTGCCGCGTAAAGTATCAGCCATGTCGGTTCCTCATCCTCGCAATGTAATTACCACTAAGGCTCTCTCCGTGTGGGTAGCTGCGGTGTTGGTTTACATCGTGGCGATTACCGGCCGCACATCTTTTGGCGTAGCGGGGCTCGAGGCCATCGACCGCTTCGAGGTAGATGCCGCGCGCATTGCTGTTTTCACCTCTGTGCAATTGGGTATCTATTCACTGGCGCAGATCCCTACCGGCATGCTCATCGATAAATTCGGCCCCCGGCGCCTGCTCGTCATCGGTTCCGCCATCATGGGACTCGGCCAGGTGCTTCTCGGTTTTACTAGCAATTACTGGGTAGCCATTGCCGCCCGCCTGCTCATCGGCGCGGGTGATGCCACCGCCTTCTTGTCGGTGATGCGCATCCTGCCTTATTGGTTCCCGCTGCACCGCACCCCCATGTTCACCCAGGTCACCTCCTCGCTGGGGCAGCTAGGTCAGTTCATGTCCGCCTTACCTTTTGCCATGCTGCTGGGGTGGGGCGGATGGACCATGGCCTTCGTTACCTTGGGTGCGGTGGGTATTCTCATCGCCGTCGCGGCCGCGGTGGCGGTTGCGGATTCCCCTGAATCACTGGGCATCGTGCCCAAGCCGAAGGAAAAACCTAACGCGAAGCCGGAAAGCACAGCAGCGCTGCTATCCACCGTTTTCCGTTCTCCTGTGGCCTGGCAGGCGTTTTTCATTCACTGGATTGGTCTGGGAGCCACCAACGTGTTTGTCATGCTGTGGGGAGTGCCCTTGATGACCGCGGGCATGGATTTTTCTAAGACTAGCGCCGGCTGGGTCCTGACGTGGTTTAGCGTGTTCATGGTGCTGATTGGCCCCCTGCACGGCAGGTTATCGTCCCGGGCCAGGGGTTTCCGTCCGTGGCTCGCCTTAGGGTTTGTGGCTATCCACTGCGCGGTATGGGTCCTGTTCTTCCTCTTCGGCGGCAGCTACCTCTCACTGTTCATCCTCATCAGCCTGGTGGCCCTGTGCACACCGGTGGCAAATTATGGATTCGACATTGTCCGCGAAAACCTGGATCGCCGCGTCGTCGCCACGGCGACGGGGCTGGGAAACATGGGCGGCTTCATCGCCACGGTCATCGGCGCCCAGCTCGTCGGTATGGTGTTGGACCACTTGGGCAACGGGCCCGACTACCCCTTCCATGATTTCCGGCTCGCCGCCTGGGCGGTCTTTGGGGTGTGGTGCATTGGCATCGTGGGGGTTCTCATCACCCACATCCTGCGCAGCCGGGGCGAGGAGGAAGGACCGCACGCCAGAATCGTGCAGGTGGGTTAGCACAGGGCTGGACTACTGAAAGGCCAAGGCACTCAACGGCGCCTCAAGGGGCAGCCCATTGGCCACTTCAAAGACCCCGAGCCCACCGCCGATGGGGACGAGAATGGCGATGCTCACTCCCACTGCGGTCCTGAGCAGCTCGCGTAGTTTTCGTCGTTTCTCCACCTCAACGCACCAACCTTTATCGTTTCGTTATCTGTGCGTGTGAGCTTAAGAGCCGCGGCTGCCAGACAGATCCTCATTGACTGCGCATCACCTGCCAGTCCCTGTGGGCTCCGTACCAACAAGCTCAACCGGTGGGGTTCACCAGGCTTATTCGGCTGGGGTGGACTCCACAAAAATAGGGCCATCCACTGGGGCGACGACACCGGCATCAAAGGCGGCAAGCACGCCCTTCGCATCATCCTTCGTGATGGCGCCCGCCTCCACGGCCTTCTCCAGATCCGCCTCAAGCATCTGACGGGAGCGGTACCTATCCGACGCCACCGACAGGAGTCCGCGCGGCACTGACTCCGATGGAATCCCTAGTGCTTCCGCCAGCGAGACAATGCGATCATTTTCAGCCGGGTCAAGCTCGGCGCCTGCCGACGGATCCTGCGGGACACCGCCGTTGACCACCTGCTCCACCGTCAGCGCCCCCTCCGGCACCTGGTGCCGCTCTGTAGCCCACCAGCCCGCGCCAACAGCGGTGATGACTGCTACCACCACGAGGACCCATACCGCGATAATCTGCTTGGACTTCACGGCCATAAGTCTAGACTTCTCTCACATTCGCGGCTTAATCCGCGCGGGGGCCAAAGGTGCCAAAAGAATTTCCGTGCGGCGGGTGCGGTGAATCGAGGCGCTCGGACAGAGCATCGATGATGGAGCGGATGGTGGACTCCGCCACGGAGCGATCCAGGCTGGTGCGGCGCGGGGCCTCAGGCTTCGGCTCCGTAGGGGTAACGCGGGGCTTGTCGACGTCCAACCGCATCACCGTCCCCTCCACGCTCAGCGCGGCGGCGGGGTCGCACCCTGCGGCGCGGGCGGCGGAGAGGAAGGCGTCGAGATCAGCAAGAGTGGCATCGTTCAAGTCGAGGGACAGGTTAAGGCTCATTGCGTAACTCCTTTTCGAGGCGTGGGAACTATGTTTGTTCACTGCCACCTAAGGCTATCGGCTGCTCCCCTGATAGAACAGGGGCTCGCTCCAAAGTCAGGGAAAGATCCGGGTGAGCTCAGGGTGCGGGTCAGGGGCAAAGCAACTGCCTTCTGCTAGTCATGCTCGAAGGACTCTGCCTCACCCCAGAACACCTCATCCACGATTTTCCGCGCGTGCCGGGTCACCTTGAGGTAGTGCTCCAAGAATTGCTGATTGCGCTCAGGTTCCCACCCGGCCGCGCCGGCCACCTGCGCCAGCTGCGGGCCCGGTGCCGGAAGCTGGTCCACGCGCTTGCCGCGCACCAGCACCAGCGCATTGCGGGCATCGGTGGCCAAGAGCCAGGCCTCCCGCAGCTCCTGTACTTGCTCGACAGGGATAACCTCATTGTCCTCGAGGGCATCCAGCACCCGCAGCGTGGACGGATCATGCAGTGCCGGAACCTCGTGGGCATGCATCATCTGAAGCAGCTGGACGGTCCATTCGATATCCGTCAGTCCGCCGCGCCCCAGCTTGGTGTGGGTATTGCGGTCGGCGCCGCGCGGGAGGCGCTCGTTATCAACGCGCGCCTTCATTCGGCGGATATCACGAATGGTCTTCTCGCTCACGCCCTTCGGCGGGTAGCGGAAAGCATCCACCATGCTGAGGAAACGTGTACCGACTTCCTCATCCCCCGCCACGAAGGCCGCGCGGAGCAAAGCCTGCATCTCCCAAGGCTCGCCCCACTGCGAGTAATAGCGCTCATAGGATTCGATCGAGCGCACAACTGCTCCTGAGCGCCCCTCGGGCCGCAAACCCAAGTCCACGTCCAAGGGCGGATCCCCGGAAGGTTTTGCCAGACGGCGGCGCAGCTTCTCAATGATGCCGATGGCCCAGGGCAGTGCTTCCTCCTCGGCGTTTTCTCCGGTTGGCTCCGCCACCACGATGACATCGGCGTCGGAGCCAAAGCCCAGCTCCATGCCTCCGAGCCGGCCCATACCAATCACGGCGATGCGGGCTGGTGGTTCGGCATCGTCATTGCCCAGCCTCCATGCTCTGACCTCGGCACGCAGCGCGGCCTCCAGCACAGCATTCCAGATGGTGGACAGTTCAAAGCACACCTGTTGAACCGGCAGGAAGCCCAGCAAATCGGCAGCGGCGATCCGCGCCAGCTCTACGCGGCGAAGGGCTCTAGCGACCGACACGGCCTTGTCCGGATCAGCGTGGCGCTTGGTGGAATTAATCAAGGCAGAGGACACTTGCTCGGGCTTGGTTTCCAACAGCTTGGGCCCTGCCGCGCCATCGGAGAGCTGCTTGACGACGTCCGGCGCGCGAATAATCAGCTCCGATGTGAAAGGCGAGGTGCCCAAAATCTTCATGAGGCGCTGGCCGACAACGCCTTCGTCGCGAAGCATGCGCAAGAACCACGTCCGGTCATAAGCTGCCTCAGAAAGCTTGCGGTAATTCAACAGGCCCATGTCTGGGTCAGCGGTGTTGGAGAGCCACTCCATCAGCGTTGGAAGCAGGATGGCCTGAATGCGGGCCTTGCGCGACTGCCCCGCTGCCAGGGAGGTGAGATGCTCGAAGGCGCGGTCCGGGTGGCGATAGCCCAACGCCGCCAGCTGCAGAAGTGCCGCTTCGCGGGAGAGTTTGAGTTCGTCCGCCGACATCGAGGCCACGGAATTGAGCAGCGGGCGGTAGAACAAACGCGAGTGGAGCTCAGAGATAAGCAGTCGAATCTTCCGCAGTTGGATATTCATCCGGTCCGCTGCCGACTGGTGCCCCTGCGGGTGGAATCCTGCATTGATAGCCAGCCATGTAAGCGCTGAGCTGTCGTCTTTCTCCGGCAGCGTATGAGTCCGGCGGAAGCGCTCCAGCTGGAGGCGGTGCTCAAGCAAACGCAAAAATTCGTAGGCCTCGATAAGCTGGGTGCCGTCTTCACGTCCCACATACCCGGCGCGCACCAATGCTGCGAGTGCATCGACCGTGGCAAGCGTGCGCAGCGATTCATCCGAGCGTCCATGTACCAACTGCAACAACTGGACGGCGAATTCCACGTCACGCAGACCGCCCTCCCCCAGCTTAAGCTCGCGAAGGCGCATCTCCTCTGGGACATTATCCAGCACGCGGCGGCGCATAGCTTGAACGTCTTCCACGAAGGACTCCCGCTGCGATGCAGTCCACACCATCGGCCCGATCTGTTCCAGGTAGTCCTTACCCAAGGGCAAATAGCCGGTTTGCGGCCGTGCCTTCAGCAGCGCTTGGAACTCCCAGGTTTCTGCCCACCGCTTGTAATAGGCCACGTGCGAATCCAGAGTTCGGACCAAGGCGCCGGACTTGCCTTCCGGGCGCAGGTTGGCGTCAACCTCGAAGAAGCAGGCTGAGCCAATCCGGTTGAATTCTGATGCTAGACGGGTAATCCGTGGCGTGGCCTCCGAGCCCACGAAGATCACGTCCACGTCGGAGATGTAGTTCAATTCGCCCGCGCCGCACTTGCCCATCGCGATGACGGCCAGCTGCGCATCGAGTGCCTCGTCCCCATAGACCACCCGGACCGCACCGGCGAGTGCTGCCGTCAAGGCGGCATCTGCGAGGGCCGTCGTCAGCCTGGTGACTTCCCGGAAACCTACTCGCGGCTGTGGGCGTGACTGCCCCTTGCGCGAGTGGAAAGTACCTGCGAGGTCATGGGCGGCAATGCGCATCATCAGCGTCCGGTAGGCCACTTTGAGCGATGCTTTGTGGTCCCCCGGTGCTGCCCGGTAGGTGCCGGGAGACGTCAGGTCGGGGCTGGCGGTGTCAGGCTGGCCTGGTTGCTCAACGTATGTCGCAGGTTCCGCCTCGACCTCTGTGAGTAGTGTGTGCAGCATTTCGGTAGGCGTCGGCAATGGCCGCTGCAGTTCTTGCCAGGTTTCTGGATTCGCAGCGAGATGATCACCGAACGCCGAGGAGCCACCCAGCAGGGCGATGAGCCGCACCCGAAATGTTTCGTCCTCGCGCATCGCCGGGCCAATCTCAGGCGCTCCCTCGACGATCCTCATCAGCGTGTTGAGGGCCATATCGGGATCACCGGCACCGGCCAATGTCCACAGCAGCTCAAGGGACTCCGGATTGTCCCACCCGAGCTTGGACAGATCCTCCGCAGCAGTGGGCCGGGTCAGACCAAGAGTAGCTGGGGACGGTACTGATGCTGGACGCATGCTTCTCCTAGAAGTTCAGGTTGTTGCGCAATTCGAATGCGGTGATTTGCTGCTGGTACTCATGCCACTCGTCCCACTTTGAGCGCAGGAAGTACTCAAAGACGTGCTCGCCCAAGACCTCCGCCATAAACTCGGAGCGCTCGAATTCTCGGAGGGCTTGGTCCAGGCTGCTGGGCAGATCCTTATACCCCATCGCACGGCGTTCGCGGCGGGTCAGCTGGTGGACGTCATCCTCAGCAGGGTCCCCTAGCTCATAGCCTTCTCTGATTCCACGCAAACCAGCGGCAAGGAGCACCGCGTATCCCAGGTAGGGGTTCATCGCTGAATCCAGCGAGCGGATTTCAACTCGGCGCGACATTTCCTTGGAAAGACGGTAAGTGGGCACTCGCACCAGCGCAGAGCGATTAGAAATTCCCCACGTCACTGACCCTGGGGCCTCGCTGCCAAACATCAGGCGCTTATAGGAGTTGGTCCACTGATTGGTGATCGCCGTCATCTCCACTGCGTGCTCGAGAATGCCGGCGATGAACTGCCGCCCTGTGCTGGACAGAGAAATCTCATCATCAGGGTCATGGAAGGCGTTGGAGTCTCCCTCGAAAAGGCTCAAGTGGGTATGCATGCCCGAGCCCGAGCGATTCTCAAAAGGCTTGGGCATGAATGTCGCGTGCACGCCCTGCTGTGAGGCGACCTCTTTGATGAGATAGCGGAACGTCATGATGTGGTCTGCCATGGACAGCACGTCAGCATGACGCAGATCGATCTCCTGCTGGCCAGGTGACGTTTCATGGTGGCTAAATTCTGTGGCGATTCCCATGGATTCCAGCGCGTACATCGACCGGCGCCGGAAGCTTGGAGCATTATCGTGCGTGGCTTGGTCGAAATAGCCTCCGTTATCAGTGGCAATGAGCTTGTTGATATCGCGGGCGTCTTCAAGGAGATAAAACTCAATCTCAGGAGAAGCTTTACACGTGAATCCTTCATTGGCCGCCTCGGTGACCTGACGGCGCAAGATGTGACGCGGGTCCACCAAGGAAGGTTGCCCATCGGGCTGGGTAATGTCGCAGAACATGCGCGCCGAAAGGAGCTCGGGTTCCTCCTTGTCAAAGGGCATGATCTGGAAAGTTGAAGGGTCCGGCATTGCGATGGTGTCCGCCTCCGAAATGCGGGAGAACCCTTCCACGGAAGAGCCGTCGAAGCCAACACCTTCCTCGAAGGCGGATTCCAACTCTGAGGGGCTCATTACCACCGATTTCAGCGCCCCCAAGATGTCAGTGAACCAGAGGCGAATGAAGCGGATATCGCGTTCTTCAACTGTACGAAGGACGAATTCGTGTTGGCTGTTCATGCTTTAAACCCTACCGCCGCGCGCCGAAGCCACGGAGAAAGTTTCTTCTTTTGCCCCCGCACTGCGAATTGTTAGCCCAGTTGGCAAGAGTATCTCGGGGGCAAATTTTTTCGACTCTTCCGACCCCTGTCTGCATCACGTGCTTGAATGGCCCCACAACCGAACAGATGTACCCATAAAGAATGATGAGGAACAGCCATGAACACACACCACGCAACCCTGAGTCAACGAGGAATCGAGCTCATTAGCCAAGCAGCCCAGCAAGGATGGTCGCCTAAGGACCTGCTCCACGTCGTGGGTAGCTTTTGCCACCCACTCATTTATCGCGCCGCCCCTCATGTTCCCGCACAGATTAGTTCCACTGCGCTGCGCAAGGAATGGTTGAGCATCACTCCGCCTGCCTCAATGACCATGTCTGCTGATGACCTCATGCAACTTATTGAAGCAATCAGCTTCCTGCCGCCCCTTCGGGACGTTGATGTGTTGGCAGCACAAAGAAAGAACTCTCAGACATCCCGCGGCAGCAAGGAGAATAGAATCCGCGACAAAATCACTCATCTTCTGCGAAAAGCAGAATCCACCCCTTACGAAGAAGAAGCCAGCGCGCTCATCGCCAAAGCCCAGAGCCTTCAACAGCGGCACCGCCTGGAAGGGACACTCACCGACTCCTCGGGCACTGTGGTGTCCACCCGAATCCATATCAACGCGCCCTATATCAACCACAAGACCACGCTCCTCAGCGTCATCGCGGATAGGAACGGATGCACTGCCCTCCAGCTTCACCACAAAGGGATCGTCGCCGTCATTGGCGCTGAGGAGGACGTCCGCCACGTCACCGAACTTTTCGCTTCACTCCTGCGGCAGTGCGAATGGCACATGCACCACGGTGAGCACGCCGAAAGCGCGCGTCAGCATGGCAATGTAGCTTCCTTTCGCCGAAGCTTCATCCTGTCTTATGCCACCCGCATCGGCGAGCTCTTAGAGGAAGCAAACGCGACGCTGGAGTCTCACGAAGCTGAAGCGAAAGGCTCGGCATCACGCGGCTGCAACGCACGACAAGACGAAGTAGCCCTGGCACAGCAATCGCTATCAGCCGTGGAAGAACGCCGACGCAAAGCAGAAGCAGTGACCGATAGGTTCTTCCCGAATGCACGCACAATGTCCTTGGCTGTACGAAGCCACACGGGAATGACTGCCGGCGCATCAGCTGCAGAAAAGTCTCACTTGGGAGGTGACTCCTCGGGGCTTAAAGGACGCCGCCAACTCACCCGCTAGAGGCGATCATCAGCTGGCACATTTTACGCTAATAGCCAGGTAACCTAGAAGGCAGTACTGAGGTTTGATTCCTCCTCTTTTATAATTTCGCTCCCCCGACGAAGGTGTGTACATGTCTCCAAAGACGTTCCTTGAAATCGAAGCCAAGTTCGCTGTGGATGAGACCACCCCCATGCCGGATCTCACCCACATCGATGAGGTCGCCCGTGTTGCAGAAACCCGCCACCACTCGTTGTCCGCGATTTACTACGACACCAAGGATCTCCGCCTTACCCATGCGAAGATCACGCTGCGGCGACGCACCGGTGGAAATGACGATGGATGGCACATCAAGATTCCCGGCGCGCAGGGACGAACTGAAATCCGCGCGGAACTGGGTGAGCCCGTCGACGGCAAGTACGAGGTTCCGGATGAATTGCTCCACCAGGTCCGCTCAGTGGTCCGCAACCAGCCACTTGAGCCCATCGCCCAGGTGGATAACAACCGCACCGAATTACTTCTCGTTGACGCGGATGAGCAGCCAGTTGCTGAGTTCTGCGATGACCATGTCACCGCATTCTCCTTCCTGCCGGGCGGCTCCCAGAGCACGTGGCGTGAGTGGGAAGTAGAGCTTGCCGGGGAACTGCCGGGTACTAAAGCAGGCAGCAAACTGCTACGGCATGCCACATCCCTACTGATCAGTTCTGGGGCTCGGGTTTCCTCCTCGCCGTCCAAGCTGAAGTCTGCATTGGGAGATTCCATCAACAACGTCGAGCTTCCCCCAGCGCTTGCTGCATCAAACGTGGAGCCGGGCTCACCCGCGGCGGCAGTCGTGGAGGCGTTGAAGGCCAACCGAGACAAACTCGTCGAGTTTGATCCGCGCGTTCGCCGTGATGAATGGGATTCGGTGCACCAGATGCGCGTGGCTACCCGTGAATTGCGCAGCCACTTGCAGACCTTCCACGGCATTGTGGTGGGCCCCGAAATCGAGCGCATTGAGTCAGATCTGAAGGAACTTGCGGCCATGCTGGGCGTCGCCCGTGACGCCGAGGTTGTGGAAGAACGCTGGCAGAACCTCCTCGCGTCAGAGGACTCCGATGTTCTCGATGAAGCTACCCGCGAGCACATTGCTCACGACATGGGCCGCGCCTACCGCCGTGCGCATCGTCGCGTTATCGCTGCACTTGATTCCGACCAGTACTTGGCTCTGCTCGATGCGCTGGATGCTTTCCTTGCCAATCCACCGGTTGCCGGGGAGGACGCATCCGCTGACGCAGATAGCACGTCTGCAGATAGCGGGGCGGAAGATGCTGCAACTATCGATACGGCATCCCCAGAGCCCGCTGAGGCTCACGAGGCAGCAAAGGACTACGAGCCGAAGCACGCCAAGCCGGATTCGGAAGACGAGCCCCACGATCTCGATACGGTGATGGCTCTGCACCTGAAGCAGGCTTATGACAAGTTGGTCAAGCGCCACAAGAAGGCCGTCTCCAACTGGGATAACACCGAGCTGACGCTGCATGAGCGTGAAGAGTACTTCCACGACATGCGCAAGGCAGCAAAGAAGCTGCGCTATGCCGCGGAAGCTGCTGGATCCGCCACCACGTTGAAGACGAAGAACCTCTACAAGGCCTGCAAGCATATGCAATCAGTCTTGGGTGACTTCCAGGATTCTGTAACCTCTCGCGATAAGTTGCTCGAGTTGGCAGAAACCGCACGCCGACGCGGTGAAGACACCTTCGGTTACGGCCTTCTCTACCAGCGTGAGCGCGTCATCGGGTTGGAAACACTCAATGCCTACTCGGATAGCTTCAAGGCCATCAAGTCTGCGTTCAAGCCGCTGCGCAAGAAGCTGCGCTAGCCGGCTGGTTTTGCTCCGCTAGCCTTCCCGTGTTGCAAGGCAGCGATCAGAAGCGGCCCACACCTTCACGCCTATGCGGTGGTGTGGGCCGTTGCTATTAGCGGAATTCTCAAGCAGGCTTCAACATTGGCCTGTTAGGACTTCGCAGTATGGTGCTTAGTAATCGTCCTCGGCGGCGTCCTCAGCATCAGCAGCAGCGGTACGAGCTTGCGCGATTTCAATGGCGCGCTCGGCCTCCTCGCGGGAATCATAAGGCCCCATGCGGTTCTCCCAACCAGACACCTTGCCCTGGGATACTTCACCGGTTGACGGGTCATAGAACCACTTGTTGTCGGCTTCAGCCATAATCTTCTCCATTCTTTTAAGCTCTCATTCAGTGCACCCCACACTACAGACCGCCTGCAGGCAACGCCCGTTAGAATAGATAGGTCACTTAGTCCTGCTTTTACTTTTAGGCAGGACATCGCCACCAGCAAAGGAGAACCTTCCCGATGCCCCTGTGGACTGCCCCTTCGACCCCGGCCGTCGACCGCGTTCGCGCCGCACACCGCGAAAACGTGGGTGCTGACTCCGCGCATGTCGCCAGCGCCCCCGCCACTTGGGCACTCATCGGCGAGCACATCGACCACTACGACGGCATCGCCATCATGGGACTCGCCGATATCCGCGCGGCAACAGCTGTCAGCCCCCGCAGCGACGGACTGGTCAAGGTTCGCCTAGAGCACACCAACGGCGAAACCGTTGAAGACCAGATTTCCCTCGAACAGGTTTCTGCTCTTGCCGCGCAGCAGCAGCCCAGCGTCGATTCCGAAGGCCAGCCCATCGACCCCCCTGCACCCGAAGGGGCCATCGCTGCGCGCCTCGGCGGCATCATCTACACCATGATCAACCGCCAGCTCCTTACCCGCGAAACAGCTGGTGCCGATATCACCGTGGTCAACGATATCCCCGATTCAACCGGTCTCGGTGCCGCCGCAGCCATCGACATCGCCACCGCTTTGGCGTTGCTCGGCACCGCGGATGATCTGCATGACGCCCCGCTGCGTGCCCGCATCGCAGAGGTCTGTTCCCAAGCCGTTGGCACCTTCGCGCGATTCCCCGCACTGCGCGCTCGCCACTCCGCTGCCCTGCGCGGCGCAGGTGAGTCCATCACCATCATCGACTACGCCGACGGCTCCGTGACCCAGGCGCCCCACATGATCAACAAGGACATTGCGGCTTTCGCCTTGGCCGTGCCAGGGGATGCTGATTCCGCTGAGGCCGTGACGGAGATTCGCGCCCGCGAGCGTTTCATCGACGCCGCCTGCCGCGCCTTCGGCACGCCGTCGCTGCGTTTGTTGCCGGATGCGCCCCAGCGCGTCCTCGAGTGGCTGGCTGCGGTCCACAAGGTGCACGGCACCGAGAACCAGCCGACCATCGCCCAAGCCACGGCATGGCTGACCTTCTACTCGGAGGAAACTGAGCGCGCCGAAGGCATTGCTCGTGCTTTGCGCTCCCGCCGCGGCACCGAGCTTTTCCCACTTCTCACGCAGTCGCAGTCTGCCTTGGCCACCGTCTATGGTTTCAACTCCGCAGAGAAGCTCGCGCAGCTGGCCACCGCCCGCGGTGCCGTCGCCTCACGCTCTGCTCACGCCGGCACTTCCTCCGCGGTCATCGCCTACGTGCCAAGTGCCAAGGCCACAAACTTCGCGGCCGACTTGGCCGAGGACGGCCTTCTTGTCGTCCCGCTTACTGCCGGAAGCCCAGCAATCACCGAGGACTAGTCCGCCGGCCACGCAAAAAGCACATCGCGCTCCTCAACGTCGGACTTAACCAAGGACACCATCGTTTCTTTGCCGGTCTCCGGGTGGCCCACGGCCTGCCCCATCACCGGTGGGTCTAGCACGAAGAGCCGTGCTTTCTCGCGCTTTATCCCACCATCAACCACGACAGCTTCGAAGTTGGTGCCAACCCACGGCTCCAGGACCGTCGCCTCCGTCAGGTTCAAACAGGCCTTATCCACCTGGGAGGCCAGCTGCGATGTCGAGCGCATTGTGGAAATGACATCCCCAGCGCGCTCGCGCACCCACTGCGGAACCTCGTAGCCGCCGCTGAGTGCTAAGCAGACCTCCGTGGCGAAGCGGTCCACAAGCCTCCGCAGCGGGGCGGTCACGTGCGCATAGTAGCCGCCGATTCCCGCGTGCACGTCCGCCTGGCCATCCTCCAGCCACACGTAGTCCGCGCCGCGCAAAAGCCGCTGGGCCTCACGCATCACGGCCATCCCGCGCGGTGAATCCGCATCCACGGAATGGAGGAATTCCGAGATGCTGCGCTCCCTCAGCTCGAAGCCCAGGGCCTCCGCTTCCAAGCGAAAAGTTGCCTCGGCCTCCGGGGTTGCCGCCGATAGGGTGCGCAGGAAACCAACTCCACGTGATTCCATCAGCCTCCCCGCGCACATTCCGGTGAGCAGGGAAATCTCCGAGTTATAATCCATCACCTCATGCCGCGGCTCCATGACCAGCTCGTAGTGGCCTTTCTCCCCATCGCTGCTTTCGGATACGCGCTGCGAGGGAATGCGCAAGTTGATCGCCTCGCGGCGTAGTGAAGAAGCCTGGCGCAGCTTTCCCACCTCCGGCAGCAAGGCGATCGAGGAATGCAAAGTGCCATTCTCCAAGTCCGCGTGGACCTGGTCATAGTCCAGCCGGGCGCGGCTGCGCACGAGTGCGCGCTCCACCGAGAAGTCCTCCACCTCACCCGCAGTGTCGAGGTCGAAGGTCCAGAGGACGGCGGGCCGGTCAACGTCGGCAAGCAGCGAAGCACTGTCCTCCGAGAGCTCCGCCGGGTGCAACCGCGCCGGTTCATCCGGCAAGTAGATGGTCTGGCCGCGCTTCAGGGACTCGGTCTCCAGCGCGGAGCCCGGTTCGATAAAAGCGGCAACATCGGCGATGGCATAAAGCACGCGGTAACCGCCCTCGCGCGCCTCAATGAAGACGGCCTGGTCCAAGTCCTTGGAGCCGGCCGGATCGATGGTCACCAGGGGGATGTCCCGGGCGTCGCGGCGCTGCTCGGCATAGCAGTCCTGCGCGGACGCTGCTTGGGCGGCGACTTCCTTTGGAAAGTCGGTCGGAACGGAAAACTCCTCAGCGATGGGCCGAAAGTCCAGGGGCGCGGCATATAGTTTCATGCCGCCCCATTGTTCCAAAAAAATAAAAGTGTAGGGCGCGAATGAGCCAACCTATAAGCCGGATTCTGTGCCGCGCACGCAGCGCGGTGGCAAACATCCATCCAGGCCAACCGTTGCCAGTTGGCTCAAGCAGCTACCTTCAGGCTTCGGCGAGCAACCTACTAACGCCTGATCGGGCCCGCTAGCGTGGCGGGCCGTGATGCCTTGCTCCCAGTGGGGTTTACCCAGCCACCGCCATCACTGACGGTGCTGGTGCGCTCTTACCGCACCCTTTCACCCTTACCGCGTGCCCCACGCCGCGCCGAAACGCAGTGGAGGCACGCGGCGGTCTACTCTCTGTTGCACTTTCCCGCGGGTCACCCCGGGTTGCTGTTAGCAACCACCGTGCTCTATGGAGTCCGGACTTTCCTCGGCCCGCGCCTAGTCCCATAACGGGACCGGTTCGACGGAACGCGTTTGCCCGGTCGGCTCATTCGCGCCTGTTAGTTTATCGCAGCGCGCCCAGATGCCCCACATCGTTGAAACGGTGCAGGGTGCTGCCGCCGTCGAAGAATTCGACCTCGCTCACAGAAGCTAGTTCCAGGAACAGGTGGTTGGGGGTTTGCGGTCCGGAATCGAGGGCCTGGCGCACGAAGGACTTGATGGGGTTGACGTGGGAGACCACGAGAACGGTCTGCCCCTCGTAGCGCTGCTGCAGCTTGCGGCGCGCAGCACTGACACGGCGGTGCACGGCGCGCAGGGACTCCCCTCCCGGGCAGGCCACGGAGGTATCTTTCAGCCAGCGCGCGTGGAGCTCGGGGTCAGCGGCATCGGCTTCGGCGAAGGTCTTGCCTTCCCAGCGCCCAAAGTCCACCTCGATAAGGTCCTCGACGGTTTCCACGCGCAGGTCACGGCCCTCCACCACGGCCGCGGCCGTCTGCTGGCAGCGGCGCAGCGGCGAGCACACCACGGCATCGATGTGGGTATCGGCCAAGGCTTGGGCGGCGGCGAGCGCTTGCTTCTTGCCCAGCTCGGTGAGCTCGGGGTTTGCGCGCCCGGAGTACTGCTTGGCGGCGGACATCGCCGTCTGCCCGTGGCGCAGCAGGATGAAGCGGGTGGCCGGGCCACATTCGGAGCGCCAGTCAGCCGAGGTTGAGGACGCCGTGCTTGGCGACGTCTCTTCGTCTCCGGCCTCCGACTCAGCCGCAGTGCCAGCGGCTGCAGGCTCAGGCGCGTTATCCGAGCCGCCTACGACACCCACGGGCTCGCCCTTCGCGGCGGCATCCATGGCCACGTTGGAAAGCTCATCGGCCACCGAGTTCTTGGCGCGCGGGACCCACTCGAGGCTAAAGCGCGGAATCTGGTTGAGCAGGCGGCGTGCCTCGATGGCGAGTTTCTGCATGTCCGGGTGCTTGATTTTCCAGCGCCCGTTCATCTGCTCCACCACGAGCTTGGAGTCCATGTAGAACTCCACCTCGTCTGCGCCCAGTTCCACCGCTGCCTCAAGGCCACGCAGCAAGCCGTGGTATTCGGCCACGTTATTGGTGGACTTCTGGCCCACGACGTAGGCGATTTCCTTGAGCAGCTGCGAACGGTCCTCGTTGTAGACCGCCGTGCCAGAACCGGCTATCCCGGGGTTGCCGCGGGAGCCGCCATCAGCAAAGATGACTAGCTTCATGAGGCCGAGCGCACCAGGTAGGAGCCGCAATCAGAGCACTGCGGAAGTTCGTCGGCCGCCGCGTTGCGCACCGCGTTCTGCTCGGCCGGCGGCAGAATGATGAAGCAACCGCCGCAACCGCGCCCGGTGAAAGCAGCGGCACCCACACCGTTTTCTTCACGCACGGTCTCGTATTCTTCCAAGACATCCGCGGGCAGCTGCTCGCGCAGCTCGCCGATGCGCACCTGCGGGTCCGGGCGGTTCGCCGCGGCCTCTTGGGCAGCCTCGGCCGCACGCTTGAGCACTTCGAGCTTGCGCTCAGAATCGGAGACCTTCGCGCCGTGGACGTCCAGGTTGGCGCGCAGTGCGTGGATTTCGTTGTGGGCTTCCTGCAGCTCGCTCATGAGATCCGCAATGCGAGACTTAGCCGCGTAGAGATCGTGCTCAAGGTCCTTGCGGGTCTCCGGATCGGTCGCGGCGCCAAGCTGTGCCTTGTCATCGCGCTCGCGCTGGCGCAGCTTACGCTCATCAGCCTGAATGCGCAGGATTTCCATCTCCATGTCATCGACGGCGAGCTGGGCGGAGCCGGAGGCGTCGACAAGCCGGGCGTGTGCAGCCTGAGCCTTCTCGTATTCCTCTTGCTCCGGGATGGTGGGAGTTCCACCGTGTGCCTGGGAGCGTTCGAGGGTGGCCAGCTCCAGCAGGATGTTCTGCAGGTCCTGTGGCAGTTTCATTTAGTTCTCCTTATGCGCAGAAATCGTCCATGGGTCGGTGCGGACATCGATGATCTCGGTGTTCACGCGCAATGCGTCCTCCACAATATCGCGCGCCTGGGCAGTCCAGGGAAACTCGCTGGCCCAGTGAGCGGTATCCACCACGGCTGGGCCCTCCGGCTTAGCCAGGTGCGCGGCGCGCAGGTGCTCATCTACCGGGTGGTGGCGCAAATCGGAGGTGACATAGACGTCCACGCCGAGCGCGGCCGCCTGGTCCAGGAAGGAATCCCCCGAGCCGCTGGAGACGGCCACTTTCTTCACCATGCGCTCCGGGTCGCCGGCCGCGCGTACTCCCCATTCAGTTTCCGGAAGGGCATCGGCCACCCGCTGGGTGAATTCGCGCAGCGTCACCGGCTCCTCCAGCTCGCCCACGCGCCCTAACCCCAAGGCCTCATCGAGATTCTCATAGGGCTCCACCGGGACGATGGGGCGGCCGGGCTTGATCCCTACGAGCTCAGCCAACTTGTCGTTGACACCCGGGCGGGCTTTATCCGCGTTGGTGTGCGCGGCCAACAGGGCCACGCCGTTGCGAATCAGCGTGTGGATGACCTTGCCCTTCGGTGTATCCGCTGCCACCGAAGTCACCCCGCGCAGAAGCAGCGGGTGATGCACCACGAGCATCTGCGCGCCGAGTTCCACGGCCTTGTCTGCCACCTCCTGGGTGCAGTCCAAGGCAAAGGCCACGGTATTCACCTCGTCCGTGGGGTCACCGCACACCAGGCCAACGGCATCCCAGGGCTCGGCCAGCTGCGGCGGGTAGGCCTCGTGGATCACGCGGCGGATCTCGCCAACGGTCGTTCGTTCTGCCATCTCGTTTGCTCCTTATACGGCTTGAGGTTTCACGTCAGTCGCGTCGCTGCTATATCCTAGCTTTCGTTCGCCAGCGCACCCCTCTAGCTTAAGGAGACTTTGCATGACGCCTCCGGAGAACGACAACCAGCTCCACATCGTCTTCGTGTGCACGGGCAACATTTGCCGCTCACCCATGGCGGAAATCATTACCCGCGATGCCATGGAGACTGACATGCTCGATCTCCTCGCCCGCGTGGACTCCTGCGGCCTCGGTGGCTGGCACGTGGGCCAGGGCGCGGATGAGCGCGCCGTCGCTGAGCTGCGCCGCGGCGGCCACGATGGTGCCGGCCACCAGGCTGCCCAACTGGGCGAAGAGCACATGGACGCAGACCTCTTCGTGGCCATGGACGCCGGCCACCGCGATGCCCTTTTGGATCGCGGCATTCCGCAGGAGAAGGTGCGCCTCATGCGCAGCTTCGATCCGAGCTCCCCGGAAGATGCCAGTGTGGAGGATCCTTTCTACGGCACGGAAGAGGATTTCGCCCGCACCCGCGAGGAGATTGATGCCGCCGTTCCGGGCCTACTCGAGTGGATTAAGACGAACCACGGCTAGATAATTTTTTGCGGCTACTAGACTGATCATCATGCTCAAGACATTCCTCAAGCCTGGGTGGGTGCTCTTTCTCATCTTCGTCGTCGCCTTTTCCTATTTCTCTTTCACGGTGCTGGCACCATGGCAGCTGAATAAAGACGACCAGATTGTGGAGCGCAACCACCTCATTGAGGAAGCCTATGAGGCCGAGCCCCAGCCGGTCACCGAGGTCTTTGCTGAGGATGGCTCCTTGCACAAGGAGTGGGAACGCGCGGAGCTGACCGGCCACTACCTTCCGGAGGATGAGGTCCTCTTGCGTCTGCGCCCGGTGGAGTCCGCCCCGGGCTTCCAGTCACTGGTCCCCTTTGAAACCGAATCCGGTGAGACCTTCCTGGTCAACCGCGGCTGGGTGCCCACGGATGAGGGCAATTCCGTGCCCCAAATCGATCCGGCCCCCAACGACAAAGTCACCATCGTGGGCATGGCGCGCTACAACGAGCGCGAGCACTCCTCCTCCCCCATTGAGGAGCAGGGATACACCCAGGTCTACTCCATCAATACGGAGCAGATAGCAGAGCTTGTCGACGTCCCCCTCGCCCACGACTACCTCCAACTCTCCCCCGAGCAACCCGGTGAGCTGAATGCGCTGCCGGTGCCGAAGCTGGACCGCGGCAATCACCTCTCCTACGGCTACCAGTGGATCGCCTTCGGCGTGATGGCGCCGCTGGGCTTCGCGTACTTCGTGTGGTCAGAGATTCGGGAGCGCCGACGCGCCCGCGAGGAGGAAGCCCTGATGGCTGAGGCCACTGCGGCAGCTATTGGCACAGGCGCCGGCTCCCCCGATGCGGCCGCGGACGCCGATATCTCTGAGCACGAGGAGCCTTCCGGCGAGCACTCTGATGCTACGACGCCTGCGGCTGCCACGCAGCCTTCGCGCCGCTCCCGCTCACGCTATGGCTCCGCCAAGCCGGACTTCTACGAGAGGATCCGTGAGCGCGGTCAGGAGCGCTACTAGCCTCGGCCCCCAAAGGGGACGATCATGAACGCGATTACACGGACGCGAGAAGCGACCGAAACCGAGATTTCCGACAGTATTCTTGAAGCCGCTGGCTGCACCGCTGAGAACTGCCTTCTCAACTGGGACGAAGACATGGGCCTGACCCCGGAAAGTAGACGCGTCGGGGGGGAGGTTAGGCCCGATCGACACTCCCCACTAGAGCAAAAAGCATCTTTCGCCCAAGCGCAAAGGCTTCCTTCTCATTCACGCCCGACGCTACTAAATACGGGTCAATGCGGATACCGATGCACCTTCCTGTGCTCGAACCAGGCCCAAATCAAAGAAGCCAAGAACAACAGTGGCGTAACCCACGCCAGACGATGCCACCAATGTGCTCCAAAGTATGATTCATCAGCACTTAGTCCTGCTAGATAATTGATTACAAGCGTTGCGATGAACAGCACTACAACGACAGTAACGCTCCACCAGTAAGCCGCGCTTTTCTGTTTACGCATCAATGCCATCCTCCTCAATACATGTTTGCTGTTTTAGCGCGGGTTTGTGTGGTTAGTCTTCTCCCCCACCCGGATTACATCGTTCGGCTATTGTTCTAGGAAGCTTCACTTTTGAGGTATACCCTAACCAAACACTAATTCCGGAACCATACCAAGTGTTCGCTAGGGTTAAACCCTGACCACCCCCCCGAACGCCAACACACCCGACTCAAAGCAGCCGGAGCAGTCCTCATCTGCACCGACCACCAAAGCGGCCTTCGCCCTAGAGCACCCGCGGGCGCCCTCCGAGCACGACGAAACCCCTCTCCGGCTTAACGGAAAGGGGTTTCATTTTGTGCGGCCTGAGGGGATCGAACCCCCGACCTACTGGGTGTAAACCAGTTGCTCTTCCAGCTGAGCTAAAGCCGCAGTGCACTTGGTGTGCTCGAACAAGATTAGCCCATAGGCACCCGCAGCAACAAATCGGGGTATGATTCGCCGCTGCGAATGTCGCCTGAGCAGGTATATCCTGCGATTATTCCTTAGGGCTTCTTGGTGTAGCCACGGGCCACAAGGCACGAACCCTGCCACTCGCCGAGGCGCTCGGCCTTGGTCTGTACGAGGCCGGCCAGCTGTGCGGATTCGGAGATCTCACCCGGCTCCAGGTTGCCCGGCTTTCCAGCGCCCGGGGTCAGCAGCCAGATGCGGCCGGAATCACCCAGGGGACGGGTGGCATCCACCAGCCCATCGACCAAGTCGCCGTCCTCCGCGCGCCACCACAGCAGCACAAGGTCACACAGCTCGTCGGTCTCCTCCTCGAGGAAGTCCTCCCCCAACACGTCCTCGATGGACTCAGAAATCGTGGAGTCACAGTCCTCGTCCCAGCCAAGTTCCAGGGCAATCTGGCCCTCCTCGATACCGAGCTTGGCTGCAAATCCCGTCACTCGCTGAGTTCCTTCCGATGAAGTCGTTGATGTCATGCAGAGTATTTTAACGTCTACGGTGCACTTTTTCGCGTCGAACCGCCCCCGATCTTGCCCAGAGGTGGACATTTTCCCCCATAAAACCACCCGTGGGGGCCTCCGAGTGACCCACCTTGAAAGGGGCGCGTATCCTAGAGAAAGATCTTTGTACTACGAACCAGGAGGATTTAATGGCCGACTTGGACGCCCACAACGGCGACTCCAACTTCCCCATCGTTCGCGATGGCGTGGCAGCATACCTGCATGACTCCGACCCAGAGGAGACCCGCGAGTGGATGGACTCCCTCGACGGTCTTCTCGATTCTTCCGATCCGGAGCGCGCACGCTACCTCATGCTGCGTCTTCTCGAGCGCGCTACCGCAAAGCGCGTGCCGTTGCCGTCCCTGACGTCCTCGGATTTTGTCAACACCATCCCCACCTCCCTGGAGCCGGAGTTTCCGGGCGATGAGGAGTTGGAGAAGCGCTACCGCCGCTGGATCCGCTGGAACGCGGCCATCATGGTGCACCGCGCACAGCGCCCGGGTATCGGCGTCGGCGGACACATCTCTACTTACGCGGGCGCTGCCCCGCTGTACGAGGTGGGCCTGAACCACTTCTTCAAGGGCAAGGATGATCCCTCCGGCGGTGACCAGGTCTTCTTCCAGGGTCACGCTTCCCCGGGTGTCTACGCCCGCGCCTTCATGGAGGGCCGCCTGAGCGAGGAGGACCTCGATGGCTTCCGCCAAGAGCACTCCCGCGGTGAGGGCAATGGCCTGCCTTCTTACCCGCACCCGCGTCTGATGCCGGACTTCTGGGAATTCCCCACTGTGTCCATGGGCCTTGGCCCCATCAACGCCATCTACCAGGCACGCTTCAACAAGTACCTGGAGAAGCGCGGAATTAAGGACACCTCCAAGCAGCACGTGTGGGCCTTCCTGGGTGACGGTGAGATGGATGAGCCGGAGTCCCGCGGTCTGCTGCAGATGGCCTCCCTCTACGAGCTGGATAACCTGACCTTCGTGGTCAACTGCAACCTGCAGCGTCTCGACGGCCCGGTGCGCGGTAACACCCAGATCATTCAGGAGCTGGAGTCCTTCTTCCGCGGTGCCGGCTGGTCCGTCATCAAGATTGTCTGGGGCCGCGGCTGGGACAAGCTGCTGGAAGCCGATAAGGACGGCGCCCTGGTCAACATCATGAACACCACGTCTGATGGTGACTACCAGACCTTCAAGGCTAACGACGGCGCCTACGTGCGCGAGCACTTCTTCGGCCGCGATGAGCGCACGCTCAAGCTGGTGGAGGACATGTCCGATGATGAGATTTGGGCACTGCGCCGCGGCGGCCACGACTACCGCAAGATCTACGCCGCATACGACAAGGCGCTGAGCTACGCAGGCACCGGCCGCCCGACGGTCATCCTGGCCCACACCATTAAGGGCTACGGCTTGGGCCACAACTTCGAGGGCCGCAATGCGACCCACCAGATGAAGAAGCTGACGCTGGAGGATCTGAAGCTTTTCCGCGATAAGCAGGGCATCCCGATCAGCGACGAGCAGCTCGAGGCAGATCCGTACCTGCCGCCGTACTACCACCCGGGCAAGGATGCTCCGGAGATCAAGTACATGCTGGAGCGTCGTAAAGAGCTGGGCGGCTTCCTGCCGGAGCGCCGTGAGAACTTCGAGACTCTCACCGCCCCGGATCTGTCCAAGCTACGCTCGGTTCGCAAGGGTTCCGGCAAGCAGGACGTTGCCACGACCATGGCTCTGGTGCGTACCTTCAAGGAGCTCATGCGTGACAAGGAGCTGGGCAAGCGCGTCGTTCCGATCATTCCGGATGAGGCCCGCACCTTCGGTATGGACTCCTGGTTCCCGACTCTCAAGATCTGGAACCCGCGCGGCCAGAACTACGTCCCGGTGGATCATGACCTCATGCTCTCCTACCGCGAGGCTGCCGACGGCCAGATTCTGCACGAGGGTATTTCTGAGGCTGGTGCTGCAGCGTCCTTCACCGCAGCAGCGACGTCCTACGCCACCCAGGGCGAGGCGATGATTCCGCTGTACATCTTCTACTCGATGTTCGGCTTCCAGCGCACCGGCGATGCCTTCTGGGCTGCCGGCGACCAGCTGGGCCGCGGCTTCATCATTGGTGCGACCGCCGGCCGCACCACCCTGACCGGTGAGGGCCTGCAGCACATGGACGGCCACTCCCCGATCTTGGCGTCGACCAACCCGGCCGTGGAGGTCTACGACCCGGCCTTCGGCTACGAGATTGCCCACCTGGTTCCGCGCGGTATCGAGCGCATGTACGGCGAGGACAACGAGCCGATCATGTACTACATCACCGTGTACAACGAGCCGGTCAAGCAGCCTGCCGAGCCGGAGAACCTCGACGTCGAGGGCCTGCACAAGGGCATCTACCACTACAACACCGCCGAGTCCGGCTCCATCCCGGCCAACATCCTGGCTTCCGGTGTGGGCATGTACGAGGCCCTGCGCGCACAGGAAATCCTGGCTGAGAACTACGACGTCAAGGCTTCGCTGTTCTCCGTCACTTCCTGGGTCAAGCTGGCTCGCGACGGCGCCGCCCGCAACCAGGAAGCACTGCGCAAGGGCGTTGAGCCGACCGAGGCATTCGCCACCTCCCAGCTCAAGGGCTTCGAGGGACCGTTCGTCGGTGTCTCCGACTTCGCCACGGACCTGCAGGAGCAGATCCGCCCCTACGTCCCGGGTGACTACATCGTCCTAGGCGCAGACGGCTTCGGCTTCTCTGATACCCGCGAGGGCGCCCGCCGCTACTTCAACACCGACGCCGAGTCCATCGTCGTCGGCGTTCTCGAGGGCCTGGCCCGCGAGGGCAAGGTGGAGCGCAGCACCGTGGAGAAGGCAGCTCGCGAGCTGAAGCTCGATGACCCGACGGCCACCACCTCCACGTCCTCCGATGAGGACTAAGTCTGACGAGGAATAAGGCTTAGAGCGTCAAAGCCCCAAGCCCTCCAGCCCCTTCTGCCCCACCTCGGGCAGGAGGGGCATTCTTCTTGCTTTAAGTCCAGGAGCCAACTGTCGTTGTTGCCAAAGTTCTGCCCAGATCTTGAATCAGAGCCTATAACTTTGGCAGGACGGGCAGTTCGACCACCACAGGAGGCCCAGTCAACGCTAATACAAGGCCCAGCAGCCACCAGCAGCGAGGACTAGCTGCCGAGCACGCGATCGAGGACCCGGCCCAAAGCCTTGGAGACCTCGCTGGGCTCTTCCAAGATGACCATGTGGCCGGCGCCGTCGATGACGGTCAGGGTGGAGTCCGGCCAGTGGCGGGCAATGACCTCTGATTGGCGGTGCGGGGTCACAATGTCATGCTCGCCCACCACGATCTCCCCCGGCACGCTGCGCAACCGGGCCGTAGCACCAAATTCGGAGTGCTCCACCAAGTCATCGAAGAAGCCCGCGTAACTCGACATCGGGGTATCCAGCAGCATCGCCACGTGGAACTGCAGCTTGTCCATCTGCGGGAAGCCCTGCAGCAACGCTGCAAAGGCCGGGGCGATGAGTGCCGCTGCCTCGAAGCGCACGCGGTTGAGCCGATTCGGCAGCTTCAGGCAGGCGCGGTAGACCATGCCCAGCGTCTTCGATTCCAAGACACGCGCCACGCCCTCGGCTGCAAAGCGCTGCATCGAGGTGGCCACCAGCGCCATTCCCTCGACGCGCTCAAAGACATCCCGCGGTGCGCGGCGCAAAAGATTCAGCGCAATCATCCCGCCCATCGAATGCCCGAGGAGCACCAAGGGCCCCTCGGCGGCGCGCTCGGCAATGACGGCCAGCACATCATCGGCCGCGCCCCGAACCGTGCACTGCGCGGGGGCGACGTGGGTGGATTGGCCGTGGCCGCGGACGTCGACAAGCAAGCAGCGCACCGATGGGTAGTTGTTGCGCACGTCGTTGACCTGGGAGTAGAAGCTCTCAGCCGACAGGCAGTAGCCATGGATGAAGACCGCGGTGACCTCCGCATCCTGCGGGCCCACCTCATACCACGCCACGCGCACGCCGTCGTTATCCACGAAACCGGAGTCAGTCACCCCAGTCAGGCCCGGCTCTGTCGTGAGATCATGCAGCTCGTTGTGGACGGTATGCTCGACAGCGCGCATGCGGGGGCGGGCCCGGCGCGACCAGCTGCGGGCGATGGCGGAGGAACGTGCTCGAATAACCATGACATTTCAATACTAGACTGGGCCCCATGGCTAATGACCTTTCAGCGCAACTCCAAGCCCGCTTCGGCTCCACACCGGCAGAAGAGCAGGACTCTGCACCCGCCGGGGACGCATACAGCGAGCTCACCCGCCTCATCACTAAGGTGACCGGCGTGGAGGAAGGCCTGGAGCGCGAAGCGAATTTGGAGGACCTGGGGGTTGAATCACTCGAGCGCATCGAATTAGCCGTGCGCCTCGAGGAAGCCTGCGGGGTCCGCCTCAACGAAGAAACCATGCTCTCCGTCACCACGGTGGGCGAGCTTGCCGAGTACTTGGAGGAACACTCGTGATTTCTTATCTTTCGGACATGGACGGCGTCCTCATCAAAGAAGGGGAGATGATTCCCGGCGCGGATAAATTCATCCAGGCGCTGAAGGATAACAACATCGAGTACATGGTGCTGACCAACAACTCGATGTCCACCCCTCGGGACCTGTCCGCACGTCTGAAGAACACCGGCCTGGACATCCCGGCGGAGCGCATCTGGACCTCGGCGACGGCCACGGCGGCCTTCCTCTCCAACCAAGCGGGGCTGTCCACGGCTTATGTCGTGGGCGAGTCTGGCCTGACCACCGCGCTGCACGAGGCCGGTTGGATTCTCAATGACCGTGACGCGGACTTCGTGGTCTTGGGTGAGACCCGCACTTATTCTTTTGAAGCCATCACCACGGCTATCAATCTCATCCGCAACGGCGCGCGGTTCATTGCCACAAACCCGGATGTTACGGGCCCGGCACCGCAGGGCGTACTCCCGGCCACGGGTGCAGTCGCAGCACTCATCACCGCAGCTACCAACCGCGAGCCCTACTACGTGGGCAAGCCGAACCCGGTCATGATGCGCAGTGCGTTGAACAACATCGGCGCGCACTCGGAGAATACCGTCATGATCGGTGACCGCATGGATACCGACGTCAAGTCTGGTCTGGAGGCCGGCATGCGCAGCATCCTGGTGCGCTCAGGTATCAGCGATGACCGCATCATCGAGCGCTATCCTTTCCGCCCGACGCGCATCATTGACTCCGTGGCGGACCTGCCGGAGCGCATCTTCGATCCCTTCGAGGACTAGGGCTTAGACCGCACGCTTGACGACGCCCCGAAACCCATACTCCCCCGCCAGCATCTCGACCGCGCGGCCCAGCGCTTCTAATTCGCTGGGCGTTCCGGTGAGCACTTGCTGGCAGCCGATTCCGGCGCAACCGGCGTTGGCGGCGGCCGCGCTACCGAGAGCGCGGCCGCTCATCGGATCCCATACTGAATCGCGGCGCCAGCGGGTGCACCATTGGGCGGTGAGTGGATCATCGCCGGGCACAATGAATTCGCTTTCACTGCGAATACAGCGCGCCATGGCGCGCTCGATGGCAGGGCGCAGGCTGCGCGGCATGCCTGAAATCTCCAGCACGGCAGTGCAGACCTCACCGCAGGCGCGGTTGGGCCAACTATCCGCCGGGCTGCCAAGTGGGGTGGCTGAAGCGGCCGGCGCGGCGGCACCGGCTAGCTGCGGGTGAACGCGTTGATTCACTCCTTAAACTCCTTTGACGTGCGAGTGATGGCACGCCGGCATACGCCGACGCAAGACGAGCTTCGTCTTCCCCTACGAACTTGTCTTCATCACGTCACTCGCGCCGAGGCGCGAACACCGCCTGGTGCGGCCTCAGTATGTGGCCACGCGGTGCGTCGTTGTGTGCCCACAATTTTCCCCCGCCACTTGGGCCACAACAACCCTCAACCTGCACTTAAGCCCCCCACAGTCTCAACAAGAACTTGAGACTTCCATCCGAAAATTCGCCCCACCAATCACTTAAGCCACAGAAGAAAACGCGCGCAACACGCGCGCGTTGTCGCCACAGTCACCCCTGCTACCCCCGTCGCCGCATGCGTGGCCAGGTGCGACGAGCTTCAACGTTGCCGCGCAATCGTGACTAGCGCGCCTGGCACTCCTGCCAGATGGCCGTGTTGCTCTCTGCCCACAGCGGCTTACACCACTCGCCGAAATCACGGTCAGTGAGCGCAACCATGGCCCAGTCACCAGCCACCCACAGGTAGGTACCGCTCATGCCGAAGTGCCCCACGGCATCGGCAGGCAAGCCACCCATCCACTGCTGCTTCTCGCCGTGGATTTCAAAACCCAGCCCCCACGTGCAGTCCTTGAAGCTGCCATAGCCGGGCACAATACCCCGCAGTCCGGGGAACTGAACGCTGCGCATCTCCTCCACAGTCGACGGATCGAGCAGGCTGGGCGAAGATACCTCGGCAGCAAAGGCAGCGAGGTCCTCCACAGTGGAGACCAGTCCGTGTCCGGCTGAGCCCTCCATGGAGGTGGCCCGCATCCCCAGCGGGGTGCACACGCCCTCAGTGAGGTACTCGGCGAAGGGAATCTCGGTGGCCTTCTCCACCTCTTCGGCAGCCCACTCATAGCCGGCCGAGGAGTAGATGCGGCGTTCCCCTACGGGTTTCTGCGGCTCGCGAGAATCAAAGCCCACACCCGAGGCATGAGCTAAAAGATGGCGCAACGTGGAGCCTTCCGGACCCGCGGGCTGGTCCAACTCCACTGCCCCTTCTTCCACGGCCACCATCACCCCATAGGCGGCCACCAGCTTGGTCACGGAGGCCACCGGGAAGCGGCGGGAGGTATCCCCCAGCTGGTCTACCACCTCGCCGCGGTGCAGCAAGGCGGCGGCAACGGTATCGACTGGCCAGGACTCAAGAGAAGAAAAAGCGCTCATGCGCTCCAGCTTAACGGGGCTTAACGAGGATCGCGCTCACAGCCTACGCCATCACCATCGCGGTCGAACTTGGAGCGGAAACCCGGCTCACCCGCATAGATGGGGCGGCCCAGCGCGTTCCACACATCAGCGCAGCGGGTGAAGGACGCCGGTGCCGGCTTCGGCGCCGGTGCGGGAGCAGGCGCTGGTGCAGGCTTCGGGGCGGGAGCCGGTGCTGGAGCTGGTTTCGGTGCGGGTGCGGGAGCCGGCGCAGGCTGTGGGGCCGGAGCAGGTGCCGGTGCGGGCTGCGGTGCCGGCGGCGACGGAATCACGCCCGGAAGCGGATTCGGGATGATGCGCTGCTGCACGGCCCAGTACACGCCACCCGCAATAGCTGCGAGGATGGCTGCGGAAATGCCCACGCCAAGAGCAATCTTTTCACCCTGGGAAGACTGCTGAAATTCGGCGTCATCTTCCGCGCTGGAAGAGTCAGAGCTCTGGTCAGAGGATTCAGCATCCTGGCTAGAAGATGCAGCATCCTGATCAGAAGACAGATCGGCACCAGCATCAGCAGCAGAAGAGTCACTGGCAGGAGCCTCAACCCCCGGGGCGGCGGTCTCCGCCTGTGCGGGAACAACGGCGGAAAGACAGAGAGAAACAGAGACAGAGGCGGCGAGAACCGCGCGAGAGAACTTGGTCATAAACCTAAGTTATATCCCGCGGTTCTTCCCCGCAGGAAATTGCGCATCGAGATGGAGCTGGAATGCCCCCGGCCAATACTTCGTTAACGGATGCCCCCGCCATGGCGATACACAAGGTGTAGCGCATTGCGCCGCTGCACTTCCCTATCACTCATATCTCTTATGCGCCCTCTCCAAGCGTTTCCCGGCAGCACATCCTCAGCGCTGCCCCTGAGAACAGCACTGTATTGCTGTCTCTCGGCAACACTCTCCCAACTCTGCCGGGCTTTGCAGGACCTACATCAAGGTTGAAGGCTCCGCAGCACCCTCCGTGGCGTTCGCGGTGGGCTGCTCATTCACGGTTGGTGCGGCCGTTTCGGAGTACTGTTCCTCGACCGGAGCTTGGGATTCAGGAGTTTGCGGATCCGCCGGCACATACGTGGCCTCACTGTCCGGAGTTCTATCGGTCGGCGTCACCGCTTCACCGGCATCCGTCGGTTCTTGGTCCGTGGAATCAGTAGACGGTGCGCCCTGCGGCGTGGTGTTCGGCGCAACCGATGGCTCAGACGGTTCCGCGGACTCGGAAGCTGCTTCTGAATCCCCCATCCAGCGCGAAGGCGAAAGCCACCCAGCATCCACCCCATCCGGATTAGCGGAGGAAAGCAGCAGCAGGCCCACCACGCCGAGGCCTGCGATGAGCCCCGTGGTAGAGGCACGCACGCGCCCGCCGAGTGTCCAGAAGTACTGCCACTTGTTCCCCGGCTTATCTGCGCGCCAGATGCCGCGCTGATAGTCGTCCTCCTCTTCCTCCTCGGGTTCGGCCGAATACGCCGGACGGCCGGGGCCGTCATCCATGTTCTCCTGCGGCTCCTCAGCGGCATCGGCCACAGCTTCCGTGGCGATGACCTCCGTCTGCGCCTCAGCCGCGCTATCCGACGTCGCGCTGTGCTGCGAGGTCGAAGCGGCCCCTGTCGCCGGCATGACGGTGGTGGGGGTGCTGGCATCAAGGGTGTTGGTATCGGGGGCGTCGTCAAGCACCTGCGGGGCATCGCCCGGCAAGCCCTCTGCCGTGGGCATCTTATATAGATCCCAGAAGGAGGACAGCAGGGCTGAGCGGATAGCGCGCTCCACCGCCCACTGGCGGGCGGGGTTCACCTGCACCAAGACGCGGTACTGCACCTGCCAGGGTTGGCCAGCCGCAGTGGGCGCTGTAAGCCCGGTCGCGGGCAGGACGTCGAGCTCGCCGGCCACATCCGCGCGGATATCCGGGGTATCAAGCGCGTGCTGTGAAATCTTTTCCACCTGTTCGGTGATCTCCGGCAAGGACTCGCCCTCGTGGACCGGGATGGCAATATCCACCACCGCACGGGACCACTCTTGGGAGAAGTTCGTGACCACGCCCGCAGAACCATTGGGCACCATGACGACTTCGCCGGTGGGCGTGCGCACAGTCGTCGTACGCAGAGTCAGCGATACAACGGTGCCTTCCACGCCCGTCACACCGTCGAAGCTGACGTAGTCACCCACACCGAACTGCTTTTCCGACAGGATAAAGAAGCCCGCGAGGAAATCACCGATGATGGACTGCGCACCGAAACCGACGGCGGCCGAGACGACGGTTGCCGGAATCGCCGCGCCAAGGGGCGGCACCCCAAGGTTGGACAGCGCAGCCAGTACAAGCAGGAAGTATGCCACCGCCTGCGCCACGTACACCAGCGCCCCGGCGAGGGCTAGGCGCGCTTTGGTGGATTCTTGATTCTCATCCAGACGGGACTCAATAACCCGCACAGCCAGCCGGCCGATACGCGGGATGAGAATGCCCAACAGAAGCATTCCCAACAGCGGCAAACCATGATCTACGATGGCCTGCCAGATGGCGAACATGTAGTACTTCAGCATTCCGCCGAGGTTACTCTTTCAGCCTGACAGAACCCTTGGAGTCTTAAGCGCGGTGGATGAGATAGTAGTTCGGGGTGGGCTTCCACGTGAAGCCGGCGGGGACGATGTCTGCGCCGTAAGCGGTATAAGCCTTCGTGGTCCACAGCGGGATGGCCGGCATCTTTTCCAGCAGCAAGCTCTGCGCTTCGGTGTAGTACTTCTGGGCTTCCTCGTGGTCTTGTACCTGGCCAGCCTTTTCCAGCAACTTATCGTATTCACGGCTGCTAAAGCCGGACTCGTTTTCTGAGGAGAAAGAGGCATACAAGGGAACCAAGAAGGTCGATTCCTCCGGGAACTCCGCCTGCCAGATCGTGCGGAAGGCCCCTGTGATGTGGCGGGCAGTAACCTCTTTGCGCAGCTCCTTCAAGGTCGCGAACTCTTGGCCCTCCGCGGGAATACCGAGGGCATCCGTCAGCTGTTTCGCCACCGCGTCAATCCACGTCTTGTGGCCGCCATCGGCGTTATAGCCAATGCTGAATGTGCCTTCGAAGGGCTTCAGCTTTTCGGCTTCTTCCCACAGCTCGCGGGCCTTGTCCGGCTGGTAGGTCAGCACGTCGGCTCCCTCCGGGACGGGCGGGGCGGATCCAAAGAGCGGCGCGACGAAGCTAGTAGCAGGAAGCACCCTGTCGTGGAAGACGTCCCGAGCAATTTCTTCTCGGTCCACCGCCATGGACAAAGCGCGGCGGCGCAGGCGCCCCGCCTCACCGCGGAAATTCGCGTCATTGGCGGGGATGGTGATTTCCATGATGGAGCCACCTGGCGTAGTCAGCGCACGCTCCCCCAGTTCCTTTTCGAAGCTGCCGAGTTTCTCCGACGGGATGCGCGTGAGCACGTCCAGCCGGCCTTCGACGAGATCCTTATAAGCCTGCTCCTCCGAGGAGTAGACAACGAACTTAATGCCCTCATTCTGCGGGGTGCGCGGGCCTGTATAGCGCGGGTTTGGCACGAGGGTCACTGCCTTCTCACGCTCCCAAGAGGCCAGCATGTACGGTCCGCTGCCGATGGGCTCCATTCCGCGCTCGCTCAACTTGTCTTGGTCTTCGGAGCGCATGGGGAAAAAGACCGAATAACCCAGCCTCTCCAAGAACCCCGCCGTGGGGCGTGAGAGCTCAATGCGGAAGGACTTCTGCCCCGTGACTGTCAGACCGCGCATGGTTTTCTTGCCGTCATGAAAGCCCAGAATCGGTTCAAAATGGTGTGCCGAGAGCAGCGACTGGCTTACCGCGGTGTTCCATGTTTCGACGAAGTCCTTAGCGGTGACGTTGGATCCATCGGAGAATATTGCGTCCTCACGGATCACCACGTCATAGGTGGTGTCATCGACCTGCGTGATGGATTCCGCCATGTCATAGTGGGTATCACCATCTTCATCCAAATACATCAATCCGGAATACACCAGGTTGATGATGGTCTGCCCCGGCACATCGTTGGAATCAGCCGGAATGAGGGTGCGCTGCGGCTCAGAAATATCAGTGGTGATGAGGTCTAAGCCTGAGGTATCAACGCTGCCGGGCTCCGAGGCGCAGCCCACCACCGTGGGTGCCACTGCCCCCGACACCGCTAGCATCCCCAGCAGGCCCAGAAAAGAACGCCTCGACGTCACGCGTTCATCACCTCGCTTTCACCCATACTTTAGAGGATCTATTCATCCCTCTTTTCATAGCGGCGCATGAGCCTTTCCACCAGTTCATCGGTGAGCTGGTCATCGGCCAAAATGCGGTCCAGAAGCTCGCGCGGTGAGGGCTCATCAGCGCTCGGGGTTTCATAGGAGTCACCGCTTAAATCCACGCCGAAGTCGGAGGTTTCCACCTCCGCGGCGGCGGGCTCCATCAGCTCCGACATCTCCGCGACTTCCTCATTGAAGGAGTCGAGGAACTCGTTGGCGTCGATAGCCGCTTCCGCACGTCGCTTGCCGGCGCGCACTTCGCGCTCAATACGGCGCTGCAGTGCCTTTTCCATTTGGTTGTGGCGCCAGGAGCGGAGTTTGGTGGGCTCTAGGCGACGCCCCACGGCCCTGCCCTTACTCTCCGCCTTGCGCGCCATCACCATGACGTAGGCCGCGGTGTCATTGACCGGCGCCCACTCCTGGCGGGCGGGCACGCGCCACCCGGCCCAAATACCCAGCATTGTCATCACGAAGGAGACGATGGGGCCCAGGATGACTCCCCAGGCCAAGTATCCGGCGGAGTCCGCACCCAGCACCACCAGGGCACAGGCCACCGCGGGGATCACGGTGGGAGTGTTATCCCCGAAGACGGCTGGCTCGCGCCCCATAGCGATATCACGAATCATGGATCCGCCCGTGGCAGTGAAGACGCCCATCATGATGCAGGGAATCAGCGGCAGGCCATAGGCGATGGCCTTGAGCGCGCCTGTCGACGCCCACAGCGCCGAGACCACCGCATCCCCATGGGACTGCACGTAGTCCCATGTCTTGCCCTTGAAGTAGACGAAGCGGGCAATAATGGCACCGGTAAACGCCAGGTAGAGGTACTCCGGCTGGCTCATCGCGGCGACGGTGCCGCGGTTGATGAGCACGTCACGGATCATGCCGCCGCCGAGGGAGGAGAACATCGCGATAAAGAAGAAACCCACGATGTCATAGCCACGCTGGCGGGCCATGGTGCCGCCAATCATGCCCATGAGGAGGACACCAATGATGTCGGACCAGTAGTACAGCGACTCGATCAATGGGTCCATTTCGACAACGCTCATGGTGGTCATCGTATCGGGTGCTGAGCAAAAGTGGGGCCACCGGGGCTCGAACCCGGGACCAACGGATTATGAGTCCGTAGCTCTAACCGACTGAGCTATAGCCCCGCGTATCCCTGCCTGCTAAGAACACCAGTACTCAACCAGCGCACGATGCAAACAGCGAATCCGCTCCCAGCAACATTAATCGGCAGGCCCGGAAAACGGCAATTTAGGCCCCTGAAATCGCTGCCTGAACTTCAGCAGCGTCTTCCGCCCTGCTCACTTTTGGCCGGGCTGGGCTCTAGACGCTGGGTAAGCTGCCAGGCTTATTCCTTCTTTTTCATCTTTCTGGCTTGCCTGCGCTCACGCCTTCGAGCACGCTTTGCCTTGCGGATGTCCACGACCCAACGCGGAACAAAAGGCCACGGAAGCGGTATCCCAATCGCTCCAGTAAACCCAATCACTCCGATGACGAAAGCTGCCATGATCGGAACAAGCAGCACCGTTTCGGCGGGCTCTGGGAGGTTCATATTTGCGACCAGCCCTGTGGCACCGGCAGCGCCCATAATTAGCGTGCCATAGGGATAAATAAAGAGCACGCCATCACTTTCGGCGCCTTCCGCATCGGCTGTGTCGTACCATCTTTCTGATCTGGGAGTTGTTCGCACGCTCCGGATGTAATAGGTCCAGTAGAGAACCATGACAACCACCAACCCGAGACACACGAGCAGCTCAGTAGTATCCCCGTGCATAGGATGTGGCCTCCTGTGATTGCTTTTGCGGTGTGTACTAAAACGCTACCAGCGTCCACTGGGTTAAGGCATGGGAGGAAAACGAATCTCAGCGCCAGAACTTAGGCCCGATTTATGTGGTGAGCTTGTAGTCTTGCGAGCATGAGGCTCCTTTCCTTTAGCGTGTCCAACTTCCGCAGCATCCGCGCCACGCAGACGCTTTCGCTGTACCACCATTGGCAGCACTCCACCGCGCCGGAGGAAGGTTGGGAGCAGGTCAGCGATCCCATCACCGTCCTAATCGGCCCCACCGCCTCCGGAAAGAGCAGCGTCCTCAACGCCCTCGCTTTCGCCCTGCTTGCTATCGAATCCTCTGCCACCGCCTGGCTTGCCGACGCCCCACCCAACCAACTCCCCCACGCCCCGTACCGCCTCGACCCCAAAACGCAGCGCTTGCCTAGCACTTTTGAGCTGGAGTTCGAGCTTGACGGCGTGCGCTATCTCTACGGCTTCCAGTGGAGCTTTACCGGCGTGCATGCCGAGTGGCTCAGCCGCGTGCCCTCGACCAGGTGGAGCCCCTGCTTCGTGCGCACCCGCGGTGAGGAGGTGCAGTGGACGCGTTCCTTTATGGATAAGGGGGACATCGCCAAGCTCGGCCCCGTAACAGACACCGAGCTGATCCTCTCCGCCGGCCTGCGCGACGGGCACCCTGTGCTAGCCCCGCTGGCCCGCGCCCTAGTGTACGACGTGGCCTACCTGCCGCACGGGCATACCGCGATGAGCACCGCCTCCCGCATCACCGGCCTCATCCGCACCGGCAAGCTGCACCTGCATGAGGCTGCCGCCCTACTTCGCGCGGCCGATGCCGGAATCCACTCCGTACGCCTCAACCAAGACCGCATCCCGGAACACGTCTTCCGCCAGATGCGCCCGGTCATCGACGCGCTCAGCCGCAGTAGCGCACGGCTCCGCCGCCCCGACGAGTTCAGCGCCTACTCCGATGCGGAGATTGAATCCCTGCTGCACGCCATCATCGTGGAACACAAGACCGATGATTCCTTCTACGAGCTGAAGCTGACCGATGAATCCGGCGGCACGCAGAACTGGATGGCCACCGCTCCCCTGGTGCTGGACCCCCTGCGCCGCGGCGGGATTCTGGTTGCCGATGAACTAGATTCCGCCCTGCGCCCAGCTCTTCTCGATTTCATCATCCACGCCTTCCGCGAGCCCGACATCAACGTCCACGGCGCGCAGCTCATCTTTGCCTCCCACACCTTCAGCGTCCTCGAGCGCGCCGGCGAGCTGGGCCTGCGCCCGGAAAGCTTCTGGTCCGTGGAGAAGACCTCCGCCGGCGAATCGGAACTACACAACCTCAGCGACGTGCCCGTTTCCCTGGGCAACCCCGACGCCACCCACCACTTCCTGCGCGAGCGCTACGGCACCGCCTCACGCGAGGCGCTGACTGCGCTGCGGGAGCTTGTCACGGACGGTGCATGAAAGGGGCGGGCGCTTGGCGACGTGTCCCCTCAGAACAAATGCGCATTCTCCTCTTCGAATGCACGCCATTCCTGGAACGCCATCACACGTTCTTTGGCACGCTGGCGCCTCATTTGCAATACGTCTTCGCGCTTGAACCTCGTATGCGTTCCACGCTTGTGGGTAACTATCTTTCCGTCCCTTGCCCATTTCATGAGCGTTGGGCGCGAAACACCTAGCAGCTCGGCGGCTACCGTGCTGGTGAGCTCCTCAGGAATGCGAGAGATTGTGACTTCTCCTCGTTGCGCAACGGACGTCAAGACCTGGGAAATCAATCGCTGAACATTACGTGACAACGGGACCGGGCGCTCTTGCGCTAGCCACCCCAGTCAGCTTCCAAGGCGTTGCCATTCAACAGGTTGGACAAGTCACTCGCGATACCGATGAAAAGCAGGGACTCACTCCCGACAACGATTAGAACGGCCCCATGGTTGACTGATTGCTACTAGATTAGAGGCTGAGCACAACTGAATTCATTGTGCTCTGCTCGGGGGAAAGGTTAAAAGTGAGCAATGAAACAAGTACGGACGCCACGTTCCTTTGCAAAAAGCGTCCCTTCTCAAATTCACAAATTGATAAGTTGGGGGAGTTCTATGTAGGAAAGCGCAGTACACCGCCCGATTGCCAAGAAGAAATCATCGCTTGGTACGAATGGCTCAAAGACGAAACTACGAAGCTCGTTTCGTCTGCGGTTCAATCCATAGACGCTGACGGTCGAGGGCCTTTCGAGGCAGTACAATCTGCCCGAGTCAAGACTAGGTCATCCATCGCAGACAAATTAAACAGAGGATCCCGCTTATCGGCGATGCAAGACTTCGCCGGTGTACGTTTCGATCTGGGCGCGACTCACTCTGTCCTACTAAATATTGCCAAGGCTATCGAGGTTCTAGTCAAGCAAGTCAATGCGGAAGTAACCATCAAGAACTACCTCTCTAATCCCCAGCGTGGATACCGTGCGGTGCATGTATGGATTACCAGCAAACCTACCGGTCGCGTGGAGATTCAATTGCGCACCCAGCTCCAAGCCGAATGGGCAAATACATTTGAAAAACTGGCAGACCTTACAGGCCGACGAATTCGCTACGAAGACGAGTACCGTCCAGCGCACCCCGACTTACAATCTTTGAGGGCAAACTTGCTCGAAATCTCTGACCGTTTCTACAACATGGAGACTAGTCTGGAAAAGGGGTACGAATCAGCGCAGAATGGTTTGCAGTCAATAACCGCGACATCAAGGGCCATCCCCGTAGATCCACATGTACATAGAGACCGGGCTAAGTTCTACATGCACATGGCAAACTATGAGTTAGAATTAGCAGACACTGCTGAAAACAACAATGACACCCTCAAAGCGCTGAGAAAACTACAAGACGCCCTTACTGGCCCGCCAATCGAAAGCGAACAGATTAATGACTGATTTCATAATCACTTACAAACGTCGCTCAGGTGAGTCTTTCATCAAACAATTCTCGGACTCGACTCAAGCGCTTAAGGAACGCCTCCGCCGCGAAGCAGCGATCGACGATCCTGATATTGAGATCGCCCATATTTCAGCGCCTTCCCTGGAATCCTTGAAAAAGTCGCATTCACGGTATTTCATGGGCCGCGTTGAGGTACAAGACGACCAGGTGGACGCAGCCTAAAGCTTCACTCATGGCCCCGCCTCCATGGGCGTAATTATTTCGATCTGTGCTCTGTAGGACATGCACCAGGCAGAGGGCTTCGAAAATCTGAGCCCCGCTCCACTGCGCATGTCCGGCACACCTGTCAGAATCAAGACATGTCTGTTGAAGCACGCGCCCTCTCGCTCCGACGCCTGATGCGCGATTCCGCCGCAATCCGGCTCCTGGCTGCGGACAACGCGCCCGTGATTCTGGCGTTGATTGCGGAGTACTTCCCACGCGGCACTCGGGCGCGCCCAGCAGCAGAGGTATACGAGCTCATGGTCACCGATTTCGAGGTTTTGGCCAGCGAGTTTTCCATGCCCCGCACGCCACAGAACTACTGCAATGACTGGGTCAAGGCAGGCTGGTTAATTAGAAAGTCCGGCAAGAGCTCCCACGGTGAAACGCTCGAGCCCAGTGAAGATGCTCTCTCGGCACTCGAGGCCATCGAACGCTGGGAAGCACCGGTGACTGCGGTGACGGCCTCACGGGTGGAATCGATCAGCTCGGCGCTGCAAAGGCTGGCACGGGATACCAACGAGGACATCGCTAGCCGCGTGGCCAGCTTGGAAGCAGAACGTGATCGCATTGACCGCGAGATCGAAAAGGCACACCTCGGGCAGTTTGAAAGCCTCACCTCCGCGGAGACGGAAGAGCGCGTCCAAGACGTCCTGAACATGGCCATGGCCGTGCCGAGTGATTTCGCCCGGGTTCGCCATGAGCTCGAGGCCCTCAACCACCAGCTTCGCCGACAGCTCTTAGATCCGGAGGGCTACCGCGGCGAAGTGCTGGAGGAAATCTTCAACGGCGTGGACCACATTGCGGAATCGGAGGCCGGGCGCAGCTTCCGCGGCTTCTATTCCCTCCTGATGGATAGGGAGCGCAGCGCCTGGTTGGACCAATGGATCAAGGAGGTTCTGGAAAGCGAGCCCGGGCAGCAGCTCGCCCCGGACAAGAGGCAGCGGCTGCGCAGCCTCTTTCGCGATATGGAGGAAACCAGCTTCGAGGTCAACCAGACCATGACCGGGCTGGCGCGCAGTTTGCGCAACTACGTCTCCTCCGAGCAATTCGCGGAGGACCGACGCATGATTGAGCTGCTGCGCGAGGCCCGCGGCATGGCCATTGATGCCGCACAGAACTCCGAACTGAAGGCCTTTCACCGGATGGACACACCACTGCAGCGCATCGGCATGTCGATTCATTCGGTCTCCCGCATCCGCCTGGCCAACCCCGGGCGGGAAGTCGTGGAGGAGACACCAGTGGCCTACCAGCCCGGCACGGAAGACCCGCAGGCGCTTTATGAGCTGGTGCGAGAATCAGAAATCGACTTCGAGGAATTGCACGAGGCGGTACGCATGGCCGTCGCCAAGTCCGGCCCCTGCACTATTGGCCAGGTGCTGCAGGCCTATCCCCCGACGCAAGGTCTAGCCAGCGTAGTGGGTTTGGTACATATCGCGGATTCCCACCCGTTGCCCTCGTTAAAAGAAGCACACGAGACAGTCACGTGGACCGAGGAAGACGGTACCGTGCGTTGTGCCCAGATCCCCACCATGTATTTCGATCACACCACCGTTAAGGAGCTACAGTGACCGCCGTCAACAGCCCCCGCGTCGATGCCGCGCACGAGCCGCCGCTGTGGGAACACGATAAAGGAACGCTGACCTACCATTCGCGGCGCGCCCTGGTGCAGCTGCTGCAGGGCCCGCTCATTCGCGCGCAGAAGGAACCGGTACTGTGGGCGGCGATTATCTCCGACGAGGAGAATCTACGCGCCCGGTTGCACGAGGTGTTCCTGGAGCTCGTCGTGGATGAGACCGAAGGCTTCGCATTCACCCGCATGGTGGAGGAAGACAGCTTGAGCATCCCGCAGGTGCTGCGCACGGACAAGCTTAAGCACATCGACACCGCCATCTTGTTGAACCTGCGCCAGGAGCTGGGCCTCACCCTGCCCGGCGAGCGCGTCATCGTGGACGTGGAGGATCTCCGGGAGAGCATCGGCTATGTCCGTGCGGTGGATAACCGCGACGAGGCCGGCTTCACCAAGCGCTTCAACGCGGCAATGAAACGCATACAGAATGACTATTCCCTCATCAGCGCCACCGAGACCGAGGGCCGCTTTGAGGTTTCCCCGGTGCTGCGCCAGCTTTTCGACGCCTCCACGGTCTCCGCTATTCGGGATGAATACGCCCGCCTGGCGCAGGCGGAAGACCAGGATGAGCAGGAACCGGAGCAGCTCCAAGAGCAGGAGGTTGCCTCCGATGACTAAGAACACCTCCCTCTGCCCCGGACAATTCCGCATCAGCCGCATCCAGCTGATTAACTGGGGCACTTTCCACGGCTACTTCTCCATCCCGGTAGCTCGCAAGGGCTTCCTCATTACAGGCGGCTCGGGTTCCGGCAAGTCCACGTTGCTCGATGCCATGTCTGCAGTGCTAGTTCCGCAAAGTCACGTGAAATTCAACGCGGCGTCACAACAAGACCTCGGGCGGCACAACGGGCGCAACCTCGTCTCCTATGTGCGCGGCGCGTGGCGGCAGCGAGAGAACGCCCAGACCGGTGAGATCGCCCCCGAGTACTTGCGGGAGGGCGCCACCAACTCGGTCGTGGCGCTGACCTACGATAACGGCGCGGGCAAGCAGCACACCCTCATCGCCATCTTCCGCCTCAACGGCGGTGAGAACTCAGTGAGCCAGATCAAGAAGTTGTATGGGCTGGTGCCGGGCGACGAGGACATCGACAAGCTCAGCCCCTTGCTCACCCGCAGCCTGGACACCCGCAAGATTAAGGCCATGTACAAAGGCCCCGGCGCGTCCTTCACGCCGACCTACACCACGTTCGCGAACCGCTTCCGCAAACGCCTAGGCATCAAGAATGTGGAGGGCCAGCTCCTTCTCCACCGCACGCAATCCGCGAAGTCCCTCTCCAGCTTGGACCAGCTCTTCAGGGACTACATGCTGGACCGTCCGGCTACCTTTGAGAAAACGGATGAGGCCGTCGAGCAATTTGAGGATTTGCGCCAAGCTTACTTAAGGGTCGAAGACGTCAAGGCCCAGATTGATACGCTCGCTCCCCTGCCCCAGCTGCATTCCCAGCGCACAGGCGCGGAGGCGGACAAAGCACAAGCGGAAGCCATGACTGAGGCGCTGCCAGCTGTACGCTCCCGCTTGGTGGCTGAAGAACTGGACGTTCGCATTCGGGCCCTTTCGGCGCAATTGGCCGAAGCCCAGTCTCAGGCCGCATCGCTTGAGGCCGATGTTGCTCACCTCGATGACGCAGAGCGCCTCGCCGCAGTGGCCGTCTCCCAGCTCAGTTCGGGTGAGCTCGATACCTTAAGGGCCAAGATAGAAACCGCCGAAAAGGAGTTTGAGCACCGCACGAAGGAGTTCCAGCGCCTTAGTGCAGCGGCCGGTCAGTGGACTGATCACTACGAGCTCAGCCCGCATGGCTTCGCCCAACTACAGGCCAATGCGAAAATCCGAATCGCGGACTTCGAGGCCGATTTCGAGGACCTTATCAATCAACAACAGGAAGCCGGCGTGGCCGCCCGCGACGCCGCCACCGCCTGCTCCACGTTGGACAGCGAGCTGCGTTCCTTCAGCTCGCGGAGAACCAACATCGATAAGACCTTGGTGGAGCTGCGCTCGCAACTGGCCCGCGATACCGGCTATGCCGAGTCCGAGCTCCCCTTTGCCGGCGAGCTCATCGATATCAGCCCTCACCAGAGCGAGTGGGAGCCGGTGATCCAGAAGCTGCTGCACAATTTCGCCGCCACCTTGCTCGTGCCCGAAGCCGCACGGGAGGCCATCAACCAGTGGGTCAATTCCCGCAACGTGGGCACGCGCTTGGAATACCGCACCATCCCAGAGTTTGCCCCGGCACCGGCAGCCGCGCGCAGCCCGCGGCAGCTCATCCACAAACTCGAGTTCCAAGATCACGCCATGGCGAGCTGGGTACGCCACCACATTTCGCGCCGCTTCAACTACGAATGTGTGGACTCCGTAGCGGAATTGGAAAAGGTCACCAAGAACCCGGCCATTACCCGCGATGGCCTGGAGAGCCGCCCCAAGGACAAGGACGGCTCAACGCGCTTCATCAAGGATGACCGCACGCGTTTTAGCGGCACCGCCTGGTACCGGGTGGGCTCCACCAACACCGCCAAGATTGAACTGCTGCGCTCCCAGCTCACCGAAGCCAAGGCCACCGCCCGCGCTACGGCCAAGCGTGTTCAGGACTTCAACCGGAAGATAGACATCCTGCGCTCCCAACGCGATAAGGCCCAGCAGGTGCTGGATACCTCATTCCAGGACATCGACACCGCCTCCGCCGAGGCCCGCAAGCGTGATCTGCAAGAACAATATGACTCGCTCGCCTCTTCCCCGGAGGCCCAGGCGCTGGCCGCCGCGCACGCACAGGCCAAGCAGAAGCTCAACGCCGCCCGCACCAAACTCAACGAGGCGCAGAAACACCTGGGCAACGTCGAAGGCGAGCTCGATCGCTCCACCACTCGCCGCCGCGGCATCGGCCCCGTGCCGGACATCGCGGACAAGGACATTGAGACAGCAGTCGTTGAAGCCCTGCACAAAGGCAAGCGCAGTCTCACTATCGATGACATCGATGCCCGCCGCGATGAAGTCCAGGCCAGTTTGCAAGCAACCTCCCGCACGGCCGCGCGCCGCATCGAGGAAGCCAACGACAAGATAGTCTCCGTCCTGCACGCCTACCTATCCGAGTGGCCGGCGGAGGCCGCCGACTTGGAGCCGCAGGCCAGCTTCGCCGGCGAGGGCATCGAGAAGCTCAAGTTCCTCCGGGCGGACCGTCTGGCTGATTTCCGTGCCCGCTTCCTAGAGCTACTCAACGGCCAAACGGTGCGCAACCTCTCCCACCTGGCCACGGATCTGCGCCGCGCCCGCAGCGATATTGAGATGCGCATGAACTACATCAACAAATCCCTAGAGCGCTCACCCTTCAACGGTGAACGCACCCTGCGCATCGACGTCAAGGACGCCCGCGGCCAGGTGGTCCAAGAATTCCAGCGGGATCTCGATGCCGCCACCTCCCACAGCCTGGCGGAAGTCACCGAGGATGATCCAGCGGCAGCCATTGCGCGCTACCACGCCTTGGACAAGATCTTAAGCCGCCTTGGTTCCAGCCAGCCGGAGGATATCCGCTGGCGCAACGTGGTTTTGGATACCCGCCGGCACGTCAGCTTTGTCTGCCGCGAGTGCTACCCCGATGGCACGACGGCCAACACCTATCAGGACTCCGCCTCGCTCTCTGGCGGCCAGGCTCAGAAGCTCGTCTTTTTCTGCTTGGCCGCGGCCCTGCGCTTCCGCCTCGCGGAGCCGGACCAGGACGTGCCCACCTATGGGTCCATCATCTTGGATGAGGCCTTTGACCGCGCGGACCCCACTTTCACCCGCACCGCTATGTCCGTCTTCGCGTCCTTTGGATTCCACATGATTCTGGCCACGCCGTTCAAGCTCATCCAGACTCTCTCGCCCTATGTGGACGGCACCATCGTGGTCAGTTACGACGAGCCCACCATCGACGGCCGCCCGCAGGCACGCACGGGCTACAAGCTTATCGACGCCTCCACCACCCACGACCCCCAACAACCCGACCCCAAGGACGCCGACGATGCGGACTCCTAAAGACCTGCAAGGACATGCCGCCAAGTACCTGCGCAACCACTTCGCCGAAGCGCTCGCCGAGCCCGCTGCGCTCAACCTGGACTGGCCGCTGCACCCGCCAACAGCTACGTCCGCCGCCCGCGATATCAAGACCACGAGGGACTTCATCCGCGCCTGGCAGCGCTGGCCGCACCAGGAAGAGGTCATCTATGAAACACGCAATTGGTCCCGCGCGGGCCTTGGTACCAACGACGTTCCCACACGCGTAGTACTCACCGGTGCCGCGCGCATCGCTGCCGCCGCGGGCCTGATGTCCGACTACAACCGGGCCCTCCAGCGCGCCCAGGACATCGCCGCCATTTTTCCGGACTCCCCGGACTTCACTCATACCGTCCGCCGCACGTACAACCAGTGGAAGGGCTTAAGCACCTACGATCTACACTGCCTTGGACCGTGTCTTACCTGGCTGCGCGCCAACCCCCACTCCGGCGAATGGGAGCGCGCCGTGCCGGTGGAAGGCGTCGACGGCAAATGGATGGGCACCCACCGCCGCCTGCTCCTGACACTCCTTGCTCCCTTCGGCATCACGGACTTGGGCCTGCGCCGCAGTGATGCCCGCCTGCGCCTGCGCTACCTCAACCACGCACCAGCACTCTCCGATATCGAAATCCCCCTCACCGACGCAGCCAGGCTCTTCCCCGACACCCCGCCCCGGGTGCTCATCGTGGAGAACAAACAAACCTTCCTAGCACTTCCCACGCTTGCCGACGCCTCCCCAGCCACCATCGCCATCCTCGGCTCCGGCACCGCCGCCCACCAACTCCAGGCACTGGGCTGGTTGCAGCGAGCCGACATCATCTACTGGGGTGACCTCGATGCCGCCGGCTTTGCCATCCTCAACGCCGTGCGCTCCCACTTCCCCCACACCACATCACTACTCATGGACCCCGCCACCGTCACCGAATTCCAGCACCTCGCCGTCCCCGACCCCGGCGACGGCTCCGCCACCCTCACCCACCTCACCACCGAAGAACAACGCGCCTACCGCTTGCTTTACATCAAAGGAAGGCTGCGCATTGAGCAGGAGCGGATTCCGTTTGCATATGCGAGTGTCCAAGTTCGGCAAGAGTTCTGTCCAATGAAAGAGACCTAAGAGGTTCCCGAACGAACAATTGTGCGACCAACGGTCTATAACCCGCATGAAGCCTGCCCCTTCACCGCATCTCATGCTTAAGAAGCATGTTCTATGCGATAGGTATACTAGCTTTATTATCGAACACTTTATCTACAGTGAATTGAGGTATAGCTTTTGCCCCACCGCCTCCACCCTTCTCTATCTCGCATCTTCCAACAAGCCTCTCCCGAAGACACGATTATTTTTATCGACGAGAGCTACGTAGCCCCCGGTGAGGAATTTTCCGATTCCTTTTACGCACTGGTCGCAACCGCCATTAAGTTCAAGCATCTTGCCGACACCCGGGACTACCTGAAAGAAGTCGCACAGTCCCCCTATTGGCATACGACTGAATCAATGCAAACCAGCGAAGGTCAAGAAAGGGTTGAGGCAATGCTCAAACTTTGTCATGGTTTTGGAGATTCCCATTCTGCCGTTTGCCTTCGCCCGCTTGGATGCCCAAGATAGGCGAGGCCGCGACCCCTAATTTTTTTCGGCAACATCTTTGACACTCCGGGAGTGGTTCCGCACACGACACATATTGATTTCTGTCTGAGTTTACGACATTTTTGCCACCTTGTTCCCGCAAAGGCAGTCCTGATACTTGATAGGTGAGTCGCGACAAACTTGACACTTAGCCCACCCTTACCGTGCGGGATGATGCTTAACAGGTGAGTCGGGGCATTCTTGACACCACGGACATCTCCAACCGCAACCTCGCCATCGGCAAAGTGGGCAAAGGCCTCATTGTTGTCACAGTGCCCAGAATCTCTGCGCATATCACCGCCTTGGTACCATCGTCCTTTTGTCTGATTCTCCTGATGCATCTCGCTCACACGCACGTCTCCGGCAAGATGCGTCCCCCAGAAATAGGCTCGACCCATCCAGTGCTCTAGACAAAGCGAAACTGGCATCCCAGAACAAAAAGAAACTGAGATGCCGGTTTGTCAACGATGTCGCGATTCACCTGTCAAGCATGCCGTGACTCATGAGACGGTGTCGGTTTATTGGCCTAACCTCGGTAGAGGTCAGGCACGAAGGGGGGAATCCCCTCAAAAATCCGGAAGAATCCCCTCGGGGACTGTAGGTGGTTGGCTCGGGCCTCGCGAAAGGGTAGAATAGTACTTACGTTCGACATTTCTACCGGTTGGTTTAGGGTCGTACGTAAGCCCATTCCAAGGATTCAGTGACAACGAGGGGTTCGATTTGAGTGATACCGCTACCGATATGTTCGACGATCATCCCTTGTGGGCGGAGCTGGGGGACATCGATGAGTGGTTGTCAGAGCTAAGCAAGACCTTCGATCCCTCATACGCAGGGTTGCCCGATCTGGCTAGCAGCATCATCAGGAGGATTGAGCTGGTCGTCAATGTTACGAGGCTCTATCTGGGCATGGTGCCCAAGGAACTGGTCAGTCGCCCTCTCCTTGATGAGCTGAAGACGGCCTTAAACTCCATCTTGGTCCAGCTGCAGTCGATCAAGTGGGACGACGAAGCTGATTATGACGAAGAACTTGCTAAGGCGAACACGGCTGCAGACGATCTGCTCTCCACCCTTCACAGATCGGGATTTCGGCCGGTTCAATTCATCGAACAGCAGCAGGAGGCTGACGCGAATGAGCGTGAGCGGGTCGTTGGATTTCTCGACAGGAGTCAGGCAGCTGTCGAGCGGCTGGAGAGTGAAAGGGAGCGCCTCGCCGCTGCGATTGCAGAGAACAAGCAGACCGCAGAGAAAGATCTCAACGAACTGCGCCAGCAAATCGACGAGGTAGCTGACAGGTTCGAGGAGGAGATCAACGACGGCGTTGAGGCCGGGAAGAAGCGTATCGACGATCAGATCACGACACTCCAGAGCCAGTACAATTCTGAGATTGACAGGCAGAAGACGAGGGCGAACGACGAGCTCGACACGATGCTGGATCATATCCGAACGCGAAAAGCAGAGCTCGATGATTTGATCGAAGACACCCAGGCTGTCTCGGGATACGTGGCTGAAGATGCCATGGCACGGATGTTCAGGGAGCGGGCTGAAGAAGCTAAGAAACTGTGGCTTGGATTTACGGCAACAGCAGGAGTTGTCACAATCATTAGCGCGGGTTTGCTTTATTTTGCAGGCCGGACGGCCTTGGAAGACGTGGTATCTAGCGCAGATGTTGTTCGTGGCATTCTGCGGGCGATCATGGGTGTGGGAGCAGGAGTTCTAGCCACATACCTCTTCCGACAGGCTTCGATTCAACAACGGAGTTTCCAAGACAGCCGTAGCGCGGAGGCTCGCCTCGGCTCGCTGGATGCGTTTCTCGCACGCTTCGAAGATGATGATGCGATGGAGATACGCCGCGGCGTTGGTCAGCGTGTGTACATCGACGGCCAGCTGGGGGAGGTCGCACGGGCCTGGCAGGCTTCCGTAACCACGAAGGAATCCACGGGAACCAAGAAAGATATTACCGACGGTGAAAAGCAGCCAGATGAAAACCTTGGAAGCTAGCTAACTGATGGCCGTGTGGGGATGTCATCTATCCTGTTCATGTGACGACTTTTGGAAACCCTCGGACAAGTCAGCGGATTGATCCGCATGCTTATGAAGCGCTCAAGCAAGCTATAGCGTATACGACGTATTACAAGAATGCGCAGCGTTCACTGTTGCTTCGCCACCTCGGGGGCGAAGCTTTCGAAACTGCTGGGCTCCACTTGATCGATTTTAGCAGCGGATTCAAGATACAGAATGCCGACAAGGTCGTCGAGGCTCTGCAAGTAAAAGAAGATCGCCTTCGAGATACCATCATCGATCTGCTCTTATCTTTGTCGGAAATGGTTGAGTTTCCAGATATCGAAGGGTTAGAGGAGCCAAAAAGATCTGAGAATCTTAGAAGAGCGCAGCTGTCAGTCGAAGGCTTGACGAGGTTTACGCAACCATTTCAGCAAATGATGGAGAAAAGGGCCCGTATAGAAGAAGAACGGAGGCAGGAAGAGTCCCAGCGAGAAAGAAAACGCCTGTTCAGGCTGCGGTTAGGGGATATGAAACAGCGTCTGCTAGATATGCATCAGGCGGATAATCCGCAGCAACGGGGGAGAGATTTTGAAGACCTCATATATGACCTTTTCGATCTGCATGATCTTAATCCTGAGCGACCCTACAATCTGCCGGGTGAGCAAATAGATGGCTTTGTTCAAATAGATCGATTTGGATTTATTGTTGAAGTGAAATGGGAGCAAGAGAGAAGCGGCCGAGATATTGCAGATATTTTTCGGGCCAAGATAGAGCGCAGGAGCCGCGTCACGCAGGGACTTCTGATCACTCAGGCCGGCATCGCCTCGACAACGTTGGACACCTACTCTGTGCAAAGTCCGTTTATGGTTGTTACGGGTATGGAAATATACAGTGTCCTCGACGGGCGAACTGATTTGAGAAGAATGCTAGAAACGAAGAAGGATCATCTGTCTCAAACCGGTTCCTGCTTTTACGACTACTTGAAGCAACACTAACTCCCGCAAAATCTCATGTCACAAGTAGCTGTTCCTCAAACCCCCGACGCGTCTACTTTCCGGGGGGTCAGGCTCCTTCAGCAGGACCACGATGTTGAGCACGCTCGCCAAGACTGCCTCGAGAAGCTGATCACCACTATCACCGAGCAAGACTTTTCGCTCAACGGAATCATTTTCGAGGAACGGTATTCCCAATCTGATAACGACAAAGATAGAAACACGCTAAAGCGTTTGCGAAGGTTGAACGTCCTTCCACAAGGAATTCCCGCCGCATGGGTTAGCCCAGCCGACGAAACGTGCCTTTGGATACCAGACCTTGTGGCCTATATGTATCGACGAACGCTAACTCACGGCGGACAGAGCACAGCATGGTTCAACAAATATCTGGCAGAACATTGCCAAATCTTGACGGTGCTACCGAAGCCTAAGCCTGCGCAAGCTCCAAGAGAAAACTAAATGACCCCCACCTGCCAGTAGCCTCGGTGAGGGTCGAGCAGCTGTACGTAATGTAGGGCTGCCCCTGTGTGAGAGTATGCCTTATTCAGCCCAATTCAGTCAAGAGGCACGATGTCATCTCCCCGGCGCCGCCGTCGATACTCAACGCGAACCGGTATTTCATCAGACTCCAATAGCTTGTCGGGCGTCTCACGGATGGCATACGGCGTTACTTGACTTCCTCCAGTTCAACAATCATAGGCCGGTTTACGTTTGCTTTAAACTGATTGGAAGCACGGATTTGCAGAGGGGCATACAAGCCAATTCCTCTTCGATTAAGACTTTCCCTTCGTCAGGATAAATGGTCATGCTAGACGGCGGTTAAGATCCGCGGACCAATTGGCAATTTCCCGCCCTAAGCACTCGACGTAGCGGCGACGGTCTTCCTCATCCATATCTTGGACCTGAGTTACAGAAGTATTACTGTGGTCAGGTTTTGAAACGGTCGACTTTGTCAATTTAATCCCTCCTTTCCCAGCATGACACTTACACCTGAAGCGTCTTTCGCCTAGCAGTGAGACTCTTCTCAAGGACAACCGAGTTGTGTGCGAATGCCTAGAGGCCACCTCAACGCTCCACTTGCTGCGTATATCCGGCACACCTGCCAGAATTAAGGCTTGTCTGTTAAAAATGCACTCCATCTCTGCGCCTAGGAGGCCCTCCAAAAAGCTCTGGAGCCTTCGCGGCTCCAGGCGACAACGTTCCGGTAGCCGGCTCGTCGTGCGATTATTCTAAGCAATACATCGCCATGCCTACAAGGCTCTTAGCCGCTCACCGTCCGATAAACTAGTTCCGACGCACAAAGAACACCCACCATGACTGAACAGAAACGCCTCCAAGCACTTGAAACTCGCGTTAGTGAATTGGAGTCCCAGGTAGCCCAATTACTGCAGGCCCTCGGTCATGCTCCTTCGCGGCCTAGTGCTGCAGGCACACCGCCGCCGAGTGTTCACTCTGATAAACGCTCACCGGAAGAGAAGATTGCGCTCTTCATGGATTACTTCGCAGGAAGGACAGATGTCTACGCAGTGGCCAAAAATACTGCGGGAAAGAAGGCCTGGTACCCGGCCAGCAATGGCTACTATGATCGAAGAAATCCCGACCTAAAGCCCCTGACGCCAAAGGTGATTGAAGGACATTTGCGTCGGGACAACCGCTTTCATGTTGGCCTTTATCCGCTGTGTACAGATGACAGTTGCCGGCTGTTGGTTTGCGATTTTGATTATGAAGACTTCAAGCAAGCCGCCCGCGCCTACGCAGAGGAATGCAAGGACCACGGCCTCGATCCGCTTATCGAGGTTTCACGATCAGGGAACGGAGCTCACGTTTGGCTCTTCTTCGACGAGCCCATTCCCGCCAGCCTCGCTCGTTCAGTTGGCATCGGACTTCTTGCCAAAGCTAGCCCGGATTCTTACTTCTCCAGTTTCGACCGGTTCTTTCCATCCCAAGACACGCTGCCAGCGAAAGGCCGCGGTTTCGGCAACCTGATTGCCCTCCCATTAGCAGGCCACCATCGATCCGAAGGCACAACAGTCTTCGTCGACAGTGACTTTCAACCTTTGCCAGACCAATTCGAAGCTTTGGCAAGAACGAATAAGTCAACGCTTTCCGAGCTCAAGAAAATCTACGCTGCGCTTCAGCCCGATCCCGAAACATCCCTTCCCCAGGCACCCACCCGCGCAGAACTAAAGAAGCTCAAGGCCTCGGGAAAAGTCCACGTCACGCACGATTCACATGTCCACGTCGATTTATCAGGGATCGACGCCACCACTCGTACGGCCCTGCGGCACCTAGGCGCTATTGCCAATCCACAGTTTTATATCAAGCAGGCTCAGCGGTTCTCCACTTTCGGTACTCCACGGATCATCGTACGTTTTGATGAGAAGGACCAAGCCCTCACGCTCGACCGTGGCACGCTCGATGACGTCATCGACATCTTGAAGACTGCCGGATATACCGTCACACGTCGCGGGCGTACGCCCAAACCTCAGCGCATCGATGCATCATTTGCCGGTGAACTACGCCCCTACCAGCATTCCGCCGTCAAACAGATGCTCAAGCACAAGTCTGGAATGCTCATTGCCCCTCCCGGTACCGGAAAGACCGTCATGGCATGTGCAATTATCGCCCAGCGTCAAGTTGCCACTGCGGTGATTGTTCCATCCAGGGAGCTTGCTACCCAATGGCGCCAAGCCCTCAAGCAGTTTCTTCCAGACGTTCAGGTTGGGCAATACTCGGGCACCAAGAAGAAGCTCAGTGGAGAGATAGATATTGTCACAGCTCAGTCCATCAGCCGTAGCGATTCCATGACTGACTTTCTCTCCAGCTATGGCCACATCATCGTTGACGAATGCCACCGAGTCGGCGCTGCGGGTTTAACCAACGTCCTCGCACATCTCAACGTTCGCTTTATGCTCGGAATGACCGCCACACCGTACCGCTCCGACGGCCTCGATAAACTACTTCCCCTCATTTGCGGCCCTATCCGCCATACCGTCGAGCTCGAACGCCCCGGACGCCGCGATTACGTAGTCCACAACACCGAGTTCACGTACGACTCCCCTTACCTGTTCTGGTCCGACCTCGACACCGCTCTGGCGGCGGATGAGCCCCGCAACCGCCTCATCGCCGATGTCATCACACAAGCAGCGCAGGAGGACCACACGGTCCTCGTCCTGGTGAAACGACGCGAACACCTCACTGCTCTCAACGCCCTGCTTACCGACGCTCCCTTCCCCGTCCTGCAACTACACGGCGGTCAGAAGGCAAGCGAGAGGCAAGCCGTCCGTGACCAGCTTGCCGTAACACCGCATTTCGTCCTTTTAGCCATGTCCCAGGTGGCTGGCGAAGGCATTGATCTTCCCGCGCTGGATACTCTTGTGCTGGCCGCACCAGTAAGCTTCCGCGGCGTTGTCATTCAGCAGGTTGGCCGAGTCACTCGCGATACCGATGACAAGGAGAGCATCTCTGCCACCGTCCACGATTTTCTCGATGCCAACGTCCCTGCCCTCGCCTCGGCCTTCAGAAAGAGAAGCTCGACCATTGCCAAGCAGGGATTCACTCGCAACAGCAGTTAGAGCTGCCCCATTCATGACCGATTGCAACCAAATGTCGAGGTACATTCTCTCGCTTCTGGGAATTCCTGAAGCGTTACTGCAGACAGTGAACTCAGATACGGCTGTTACGGTGGCGCAAGCGGCGATGAAGGCAGGGCAACAGCCGCCAAATCCGGGACCGCAGCTACTAGATGGCCTGCGCGCAGGAGGATGTAGGTGGCGTACTTGCCGGACAATGCCCACGACTCGGCAAAAGGTTGGTGGCTGGTCTTGGGCCTCTTGCAGCACTTGCTGGTTCGGCTTGAGGTGGTAGAAGAAACTTCGTCTACGCCTTCATCATTAACCGCGCCACATGGAGCGTGAGATACAGAATTTCGTCCTCGCTGCATTTGGTATCGAGGTCCATCTCAAGGGTATAGATAATGGTGCCGGCGAGCTTGTAGGCCTGCGGGTACTGGCCGACCATGGAGTCGGCCATTGCGAGCATGGCGGGGTCTGGGGAGTGCGGGCGGTTACGCTCCCCCATAAGGCGGCGGAGCAGGAAACGCAGGTGGACGACGAAGCGAGCCATGGCCATTGAGTTCGTGTCGAGAGAGCTCGGTGTGGTCGCGGGGTTGCTGGCGTCGGAGGCCTTGTCACTGAGGGCGACTTCGACGATGTTGAGGACCTTCGCCATGAACTCTGTCATGCGGAGGGTCTCAGAGAAGGAGTCGGACTTGGCAGAATCGCCGCCAGTGAAGTGGGCGTTGACGGCGTGGAGAGCAATCGAAGTGGCCTCCGCGTCCTCAAGACCGACGCCGGTAGCCTGCTTAATCATGGTCAGAGCTCGTTTACCGAAGTCATACTCGCGCGGATAGAGATGCTTGACCTCCCACTGCATGGGGTTCGGTAGATGCTGGCCGGCGATGGCGCGAGCAATGGCGGCCTTGATGTGATCTGCCAAGAGAATGACGAAGGAATCGGTGGGACAGAGGCCACAGAAGAGGGCCGCGGCATCGGCAAGCTCACGAGAGAGAGCCAGGAGTTCCTCGGGAAGCTCCTCCAGCAGGGCAGCCAACTGCTCATTTGGCTGCGAGCTGGAGGGAGCAAACACGTCCTTGATCTTGGCAGGGTCCGCGAAATCGCCGGCGCTCATCGCGTAACCGATACCGCGGCCGACCAACACCGCCTGACCGTGCTCGCGGGAGTGCGCGAGCACGACGTTGTTATTGAAGACCTGCAGGATCTTCCAGGACGTGGCTTCCATAGCTATTCATCCTAAGCGGAGCGCACACCGCTATGCGTGCGGCAGGGTATTGCCGCGAATGAGTTCCTGGTACCAGAAGAAGGAATCCTTGCGGTAGCGCTTGAGGGAACGCAGATCGCTGTCGGTGCGGTCGACGTAGATGAAGCCGTAGCGCTTGGCCACACCCTGGTGGGTGGAGACCAGGTCGATGGCGGACCACGGACAGTAGCCGAAGAGCTGGACGCCGTCGGCGAGCGCGTACTGAATCTGTTCAATGTGCTTGGACAGGTACTCGATGCGATACTGGTCGTGGACCTTGCCGTCTTCGGTGAGCTGATCGAACTCGCCCAGGCCGTTCTCAGTGAGGATCATCGGCAGTCGGTAGCGGTCCCAAATGCGGCGCATGACCGTGCGGAAGCCTAGCGGGTCGATGCCCCAACCGAAGCTCGTAAGCTCCTGGTGCGAGTTGGTCACAGCCTTGTACAGGCCGGCCTCTCCCTTCGCGATCTGCTGGTCGCCCTTGCCATCGTTGATGGCCTCGCCCTCCTTGATGGCGGCGACGGTCTGCGAGTTGTAGTAATTGAATGCCACAAAGTCCGGCTTCGCGGCCTTTAGGATTTCCATGTCGCCGTCAGCAATCTCTGGCTCCCAGCCGCGCTCCCTGAGGTATGCCCAGGCCAAGTCGTTGTACTCGCCTCGCACCGCGAGGTCGAGGTACAGCCAGTTCCGGATAGCCATCCAGTCCTCGGCCACGATGATGTCCTCCGGTTTCGACGATGCCGGGTACGTCGGCGAGATGTTCGGGGCCGGCCCGATCTTGATGTTTGGGAAGCCCTCGTGCGCGGCGATCATGGCCTTCGCCTGTGCTAAGAACATGTGGTGATTCTGCTGGTACACCCCCTTCTTGGTGTTGTCGACGCCCGGCGCGGCGGTGCCCAGGGCGTCGCCGTGCAGGATCATCATGTTCTGCTCGTTAATGGTGAGCCAGTACTTCACCTTCGCGCCGTACTCGCGGAAGAGGATCTTCGCGTAGCGTTCGAACGCGTCTACGGTAGCCCGACTGGACCAACCGCCCTTCTGCGCGAGCGCGGCCGGGAGGTCAAAGTGGTACATCGTGATGATGGGCTCGATGCCGTACTTGAGTAGCTCATCGATGAGGCGGTGGTAGAAGGCGATTCCAAGCCGATTTTCCTCCCCGTCGCCGTCCGGGATGACGCGAGACCAGGCGATGGAGAAACGGTAGGCCTTCAGACCCAACTCGGCGAAAAGAGCAACGTCCTCTTCGACGTGATGATAGGTGTCGGTGGCGACGGTGTAGTCACAGGTGCCCTCAGGGAAGTCGGTACGAATGTCGATTACCGAGAGGCCCTTGCCGTCCTCGTTCCAAGCCCCCTCCGTCTGGTAGGCGGAGGTGGAGGCGCCCCACAGGAAATCGGAGGGGAAGTCAGGCAACGTGGAGTACTGCATGATGTGGTTCCTTGTCTGTGCTTGTGTTTCTACGGTGGTGTTCGACTGAGGGTCGGATAGGCTGTTGCGCTGGCTCTAGGACCAGCGCTATGCGGATTAGTTGAGGACCGGTCGTGCGGCCTCAGCTCCGGACTCGGGATCGGTGGAGCTGAGCGGTTCGACGCTCAGGACTGCGGCCCCCTCTTCAACCGAGCCGCCGGCGGAGCGGACGACGTTGAACTTATTGGAGTTGGTGACAATCATGACCGTCGTGGTGTCGACGCCCTTCTCCCTCATGGTATTCATGTCGACCTCGGCGAGGACGTCGCCAGCCTTAACGATGTCGCCCTTCTTGACTAGGGCCTCGAAGCCCTCGCCACCCAGTCCAACAGTATCGATACCGAAGTGGATGAGGATGTCAGCGCCCTCCGGGGTGCGGATGCCATAGGCGTGACCGGACTTCATGACGACTTTCATGACACCGTCGCACGGGGCGACGATTCGGCCATCGGCGGGCAGGAAGCCCACACCCTCCCCCATCGAGCCGGAAGAGAAGACCTTGTCTTGAACCTCGCCGAGCGGGATGATGTTGCCAGCGACAGGGGCAGTAAGCTCACGAGGGACAAAATCAGGGGTGACGGCAGCATCGGCAGCATAATTTGCACCGGATTCGTCAGCGACGGTGACACCGGAAGCGTTCTTCTCAGCATCTGCCTTGGCGCGATCCTGCACAAGGTCTTCTTTGGAGAAACCGAAGAAGTAGGTTCCGATGGTAGCGAGGACAAAGGACAGCACGGTGCCGACGATGAGCCACTTAATGGTGTGCACCTGGCCAGAGGGGTCGATGCCGATGGGAAGGGTCAGCAGGCCCGGGGCGCCGGTGCCGTAAACGTTTGTTCCGGTCGCGCCGATCAGGGCACCGCCGAAGGCCGCGGAGATAACGGCGATGACAAACGGACGCTTACGCGGCAGGGTAATGCCGTAAACGGCGGGCTCGGTGATGCCGAAGATGCCAGCGAGGGTGGCAGACATCGCTAGGCCCTTGTCCTGCTTGGACTTCAGGCGCAGGAACACGCCGAGGGCGGCGCCAGCCTGGGACAGGACGGCCGGGAAGCAAGCGGACTTGACGGGGTCGAACCCATTGACTGCGAGGTTATTAATGAAAACCGGGACGATGCCCCAGTGGACGCCGAAAATGACCATGATCTGCCACAGGGCGGCGACGAGGGCACCAGCGAGCAGCGGGGAGAAACTGAAAGCGCCGGTGAGGATATCAGCGAGGAAGTTGCCGACGGCGACGCCTGCCGGGCCAAGCGTCATCAGGGTCAACGGGACCATGATGAGCAGGACAAGCATCGGGGCGATGAAATTCCGAATGGACTCATGCAGAACCTTCTCAATGCGCTTTTCCAGCAGGGACTGCACCCACACGGCGACGATGATCGGGATGACTGTGGACGTGTAGTTCTGCAGAACAACGGGGATGCCAAAGAAGTTCACGTCGTGACCGGCGGCGGCAAAGGCCTTCAGTGTCATCGGTACAGCCTCACCGTCCTCCATGATGCCCAGGTTTACGGCCTGCAGTTGCGTGTAGAGCAGCGCACCAGCCAAGGTCAGCGAGGTGAAGATATTCGTACCAAACTTGCGGCCTGCGGTGACAGCGAGGAGCATTGGCAGGAAGAAGAACAGGGCATCGCCCGCGGCGAAGAGGATCTGATAGGTCGTGGATGTAGCTGACACCCAGCCGAAAGACGCTGCGAGCGCCAAAAGGCCCTTCAAGATGCCGACGCCGGCCATCGTGCCGAGCAACGGTGCAAAGATAGCGGAGACAACATCGACAACTTTGCTTAGGGCGCCCGACGAGGATGTCTGCGCGGATTCGTCAACGTTCTTCGTATTGTCGCGCAGCGTAGCCGGCAGGCCCGCGAAGGCCTTCTGCACGTTATTGCCGACAACGACCTGGAACTGCCCGGAGGACTCCACAACCGTGATGATGCCGGGCAGGTGCTTAATAGCCTCGTCATCAGCCTTAGTGCGGTCGTTGAGTACGAAGCGCAGGCGGGTCGCGCAGTGGGAGACTGTCTTGACGTTGCTTTCTCCACCACACAGCCGCAGGACGTCTTGTCCCAGGCTTTGGTAGTCAATCTTGGTGGACATTGACTTGCTTCCTTTCTTTTTGCGCTGGGGCTAAAACGACAAAAACCTGGTCCGACTCCAGCCATGCCATGCATGACTAAAGCCGACCAGGTTTCGCTCCCCTGGGATGGGGATGACAGCCCTAGCGGGTACCAGGCGATGTTTCGCGCCGTACAAAGTTCACCATAGCGTTCAACAGCATCGCGCCACAAGCTAGTTCCACTGTGGGGATGGTCACTGTGCGACCACGCACTGGAGTCCACACGAATCCTTCAAGCCCTCCTGGGGTTGCCGGCAAATCGTGGACACGTAGTGGAGCTACCTAGTGGTTAGGCAGCTATTTCTTTTCTGCTGTTGATTGCGCCGGTGTGGTTCTCGAAGTCGACGGGGCTGACCATTCCGAGTGCAGAGTGCCGGCGCCGACGGTTGTAGACGACTTCAATCCAGTAGGCAACGGCCTTGCGTGCAGCATCACGGGTAGGCCATCGCTTACGGTCGTAGAATTCAGTCTTTAGCGTCGACCAGAACGACTCGGCCATCGCGTTATCGAAGCACACACCAGTACGCCCCACAGACTGAGCAATGCCCAGTCTGCTGCAGACCTCCCAGAGCTTCTCACTGGTAAATTGCGTTCCGCGGTCAGCGTGAAACACCAGCCCATCAGGAACATCACCGCGCAGTGTATGCGCCATCCGCAGGGCCCGTTCGACCAGGTGTGTGTCTTGCACGCTATCCATAGCCCAGCCCAGCACCCTGCGGGAATGGCCGTCGCGGACCGCGCACAAATACAGCCAGCCCTGGCCGGTGCGCAGGTAGGTAATATCCGACATCCACACTCGGTTGAGCTCACCAGTATCAAACATGCGCTTGACCAAGTCAGGAAGTGTGGACTTACGCTTGGCTTGAATTGTTGTCACTGGAACAAAGGCCCGTGGTGAAATTCCTTCAATGCCCATCATGCGCATCCGTTTAGCCACTGTTTTGCGATTCAAGGCGATCTGGTAGTGCTCGGTAAGTTCTGCGGTGATCCGCGGAGCACCATAAACCTCATCGGAGTCTTTCCAAATCTGGTAAATCTTACGGTCAACATCATCGTAAAATGCAGCACGATCATCTTCGCCGGATAGCCGTTTCTGCTGCGCATGGGCCCATTTGTAGTATCCAGACCGAGACACTTTTAATAGCCGTGCCATGCGCTTGATGCTGTAGTTCGCCTTCTCCTGCTGCATTAATTCGAACTTTTCTGCTCGCGTTGCTTTGCGGCGAAGAAGGCTGTCGCTTTTGACAAAAACTCGTTATCCATCTTGGCTTCAGCCAACTCACGGCGCAGGCGAGCATTCTCAGCACGAAGATCAGCCTCACTCATCCCATCTGAAGCTCCTCGGCGTTCCGCTCGAGTTTGACCCACCGGCCTAAAAGCCCGGCGGAAACACCGATCTCCTTAGCCACATGAGCGATCGGCCGCTCCGACATTACCAGGTTCGCGGCTTCACGCCGGTACTCCGGCGTGTACTTCACTTCTTACGCTGTTGACTCACAATGAACATCCTCTCCCACGGACACAAGATCCGTACAAATAGGGTGTCCACTAAACGAGGGTAACCTCAAATGGACGAGTCTCGGCCTTGGCTACGAGCAAGGTGGGCCCCGACTCCGGCACATAACTCGACGAGGCAAGAGGCCGACCTCAGCGTTAAAACTTCACCGTCCCGGGGTTCACATTTGGGTGCCGGGTGGTGTTCTATATCAATCTATCGCCAACTAGAGCGAGGCCGCTAAGTTCTTCAATTCTTGCTGGTGCTGGGAGTCGAGTTCCTCAACTTCCCATTTCTTACTAGCGTCCAGCGCTTCAACAACTTGTGCCATTTCAACACTGTCATGAAGTTCGTTCATATCCAGTTGCCAGAAGGTCTTAGCATCGTGTGTTGAGATGATAAGCACACAGAGCTTAATACCGTCAGGGTCATGAACTGGCAAGCAAACTGGGACAACGACGTGCTCCGCACCTGCTTCGAAGTGGCGGCTGGCTGTTTCTCGAATATTAGACGCCAAGGTATCGCCGAATGCGGGAATAATGACCGGCATGGTTTCAACGCCGAGACGTTCCATTAGGCGGGCACGCTCGCCATCCTCATTGAGGAAAGAACGGAATAACTGTGCAACCGCCATACGCGCACGGTAGTGTCGCTTTTGCTGCTCGTTCATGGTTTACCTGCCTCCCAACGGTCTAGGTAGTCAAACGGGTTGTACAACATTTGATAGTAGTGCGTTTTGAAAGTCCCGTTAACGACACGGCGGGATTTTTCTTTTTGACTACCCCCGGCAAGTTCTTCATGAATCTGCCGTTCGCAGTCATCACAGTCAATGAAATATTGGTGGCTGTGCACAGTGCTGTGCCACGTGTCGGTACGCCTCACCTGCTCAAAGTTAGCTTGTCCACCCTTGAGTTGCTTGCATCGTGTATATGCGCCATGCGCGGGGGTGACATTGAGCATGAGGGCGTACTGCTCTATTACGTTGTCGGGGCCTTGCCACTCTCGAACATGCACAATAGTTCCGAGTTCGCCCAAGTCAATGCTGTCCTCGATGATTTCAGCAGCTTCGTCAGGGTCTGGGTATGGCTCCGACTCGTCTGGCGACATGCTCATGTCTGCCAGACGATAGTTCTTCTTGTTAATGTTGGGCGGCACGTTTGGAGAGTCTAGTGGGTCTAATGCTTCTTGCTAAAACCAGTATCTCATTTGCACACACCGAACCTTGCTTTGTCCCAGGGCTAAAACTTAAGGGCTTGGAGGGGAATATTCTTCACGGACCTCAGGCACTCTCCTTGCTGTCCCTCCCTCTTTTATGTTCCTTTGCCACATCGACCTTGAACAAACTCTTTGCGCTCATCCCAGGTATTGGCATCCACGCTTTCATCGCGTTTGGTGGGAGCCTCGAAAAAGGAATCGTCGAAGTCGCGAAAATAGTTCATCAAAACAGTGTCAACTCTGTACTCATCTTTGCCACTATCTGCAACGGCTAGAGGATCTACCGAAACAAACCTAGATGCGAAGTCTTCCGCCGAAAACTTTTCAGATTCGAACGCTTTCCGAAATTCGGCTCTAGGATCAAAGCTTAAATTGAAGTTTCTACGGTCCTCACAAAGCTTATAGAGAAAAATGAAACTATCGATCCTCCAAAAGACTCTGATCGGTGCACGATCTCCTTTAGCCATATCTTCAACGAGGGAAGAGACAAGCAGTTTGCCATATTCTGCAAATGCTTTAACCATCTCAGGGGGTAAATCGCCACAACTCTTTTCAAGGACTCTGCGGGCAATTCGTGGGCCGACATCTTTGTGACGCTCTCCGAATTTCAAAAGTCGCAATATCGATTGCTCCTCCAGTTTTCGACGGGCTGTAGTCATTAGATCCACTATCAGCCAGAAAACCCAGCTGTTGCCCTGGTCAAGCAAATTACCCCGAGTGCTAAGTACGTGAATTGCAGCCATAAGTACACTCGAACACTCTTCTGGGCTAAGTTCGGGCTCTAAACGCTTGAAGCTGAGCTCAAGTCGATTTGCAATCACATACCGCAAAGTAGCTTCTTCGCACTTCAGTAGCTCTTCGAATTCGAAGCTCTCCCCCTTCGACGCATCGAACAGAACGCGTTCAGCCTCGATCTCCGAAAAATCGTCACCGCCAATACTCAGTGTGAAATACCGATCGAAATGACTGTGATCAGAAATTCTTTCAGAACCTGCCCCTTGCGCACTCTTCAGCCTGTCAAGCGCAGGAAAAAGTTCCTGCAACACACTAGCAACCACCTCCGCTTCCGATCTCCTGCTGTGTAGATTAGACAGATGACGATCCCTATTTGGTCGCCTTTGTACCCAGGTGTTAAATCCCGGAACCCCTTCTATCACACGTTTTATTAAAAACGCTTGGTCCTCCTCCGCAATACACTCCGAGTTGGTTAAGACCTTCTTATAGTTGGGAAGCCGGGCGTAAACATAGGGGTAGACCGTTTGTAAGAGCTGCAAATTCAAAACATCGATTAGGCTAACTTCTACAGGGTCAAGCTGTGTCAACGTCGAGCGAAGCTGATGCCCAAATCGCTGTGCGGTCCTAATGGTTATGGGCAACCGAAGCCAATTCTGGATAAACGTGTAAATCTCATAGCTTGAAAGGTCGAACTTGAACTTCGAGCCAACCTCACAATAAGAGAGCACTGAATGAATTAGTTTTGTTTTTTGGAACTCAGTGAGCGGCGGAACGGTAATTCGATACTGTATATATTTTTCTAAATATTGGAGTCCGAGAGCCTCAGCGCCGGTTGGGTCAGGAGATATATCAGCCCCAACACCACGCCCGATAGCTTCAGCGTCCATTGAGAGCAGGAAAGTGATCCCTGGGAACCTTCCCAGCAACCGAATAACTTTAAGAAGAGAATAGAGTTCAGACTTTTGCAGCCTATCAATATCATCCGCAACGACCAGAACTTTATATCCTTTTTCGCGGACCACTTCCGAGACATCATTAAACAGTGAATTCCACGACCTAGGCCTCTCCAAAAAGTCAGCTACAGCGTCCGAAGTCGCAGTGATAGCTCCGCCTGCAACGGGGACCATGCCAGCGAACAAGCCTGCAAATCGCACGCCGCGCGCAGCCATTTTCTGAAACTTTTCATTCCCACCTAAATCTATCGCCTCCCCTAATGACTGATAGAATTCGCCAATTAAGTCCTCTGGACTATCAACAGCCCACGGGGTAAAACGAGCGATCTTCCACGGATCCGTTTCATTGGACTCAAGTTCTTGAGCCACTCGCTCCATCAGCCAAGTTTTCCGGAGCCCCAAGCACCTACTACGCAAACTACAGCGCTGCTATCCTCCGAATGCACATCTCGTATCGTCTGACAGGCGTGATCGACGAGTTTTTCCCTGGAAAGTATGTCCTTCCCTATTGAGTCATCAGCTCCAATGCGTAGAAAGTCGGCTTCCATTGCGCTAACCACCTCTTTCGCTCTTTAAAAGCGGAATCACCATTGCTCCGCGTGTGCAACAACGATAACAGCCTGATTTCTTGAAAGACTCGCCAAGATCCAGTTCTCAACCAACCATTTGGCTATTCCAAAATCAACGCCGCCGTCTCCTCCGGCAGCACATCCTTCAACTGACGGCTCTTGATGGCCCACGACGCCAGCCCCAGCACAATCCAGACCACCAGCGCGATGAGCGGAGCCGTTCCCAGCACGCCAGGCGAGCCCGGTACAAAGAGCAGCGCCAAGAACCCGACGGAGAGAATGCACCCGGCCAGCGCGAAGTACTCATAGAACTTGTTCGGCGCAATCGGCTTAGGCATCCCAGGAACCTGCCCGGTACGGGCAATCTTCCATGCACAGAAACACGTATAGAAATACGCCACCGTGATGCCAGCACTGGACTTGTCGACGATCCGCGTCAAAGCCGCGCGCCCAAACCACGGGGTAACCAGGCACACCGCACACACCAAGACAATCGCATTGCGCGGGGTGCGCTGCTTACCATTTAGCTCACCCAGCCGACTCGAGACTAGGTTGGCGCGGCCAAGAGTAAACAAGACTCGGCTTGCCGCTGTGAAGAATCCGTTCAACCCAGTAAGAACTCCGGCGCTGACAGCTACGACCATGAGCACCAAACCGGCAGGCCCCATCACCTCGCTGATAGCTGCCGCCGGCGGCCATGCCTCCCCTTCATAAGCATCGTGATGCGTTCCCACAGCGATAGAGGTTGCGAGCAGCATCGCCAAGTAGATCAACGTCGCCGCAATGATGCCCCACAGCAGAAGGCCTAGCGCTTTCTTCGGCGAGAAATTGAACGCGCCCGCTAGCTGCGGAATGGAATCAAAGCCCACGTAGGCCCACGGGGCAAAAGCGATGATGGTCGCCATCGCTGCCGCCGGCGCAACGTCGACAGGGAAAGCTGGTGCAAGCTCCGGGCGCTTGTCGACGTAATAAATCACCATCGCCGCCACTATGACCACCACCGCCACAATCATGCACACTACGGCAAAGAACTGGAACAGGCCCGAAAGCGCTGCGCCCTTAGAGTTCAACCACGCGAATACAATGATGAAACAACGAGCAGATCGCAACTTCGGGCAGATAGATGGTCCACCCGGCGATAAACGCATGAGTCCGGCCAAGCGTCGCCATAGCGAAAGCCACCCCACTACCCGTCAACGGCAGCGCACGAATACTAAAGCCGTAGCTCAAACCAGTGATGGCAATCATCAGTCCACCAACGACAAAGCCGATGACCATACCAGCAAGCCCTGCCTCCTACATCCAGTCGAAGGGCAAGATTTAGACGCCCCATCCGATTGCCGCGCCGAGCGCCATGGCGAAACCCCATGAGGGCTTCATAGTTTTCTGCAGGGCTGTGCTCTCCGACATCTAATTTCACTCCAGACAAGGCACCTTAGGCGCGGGGACCTTGCGGGCGATCCCAGCGCGTGTTTCTGGCAAGTCTAGAGATTATTGATTAGGTGCGCTCGTAAGATGACTCGTGCTCAATCTTGTTACATTCGTGACTAGTGTACGGTGCGGGTCTTGGTTCCAAGGTTCTGGGGACCACTGCGGCCCAATAGGTGATGCAATGACGATGCCTCCACGAGCTGTACTATCCGTTGCCGGTGCATCGCCTTGGGCATGCTAGCACGGAACTGACTAATTCACGCTCCAAAACTCCATGGAGAGAGCGCCAAAATGCTTAGCCCCAGATCCCTTTTGTATCAATCACCTCTTTGCTCTTAAGCGCCTCTGGGTCAATTGACTTAAATTCATCATGATCGACCAGAAGTGCTACCACTTTCGCAGTTGCAAGTGCTTCATCAACGTTTGCAAGCCTGACGTTGGAGAAGCAGCCGAGTGACGGCGGGAGTTCTGCTACGTTCGGCTCTACAACTAGGATTTCATCTCCAGGGAAAGTCTGGGCAATGTCTATGGCAATGCTTAAGGAGGGCGATTCCCTAAGGTCATCAATGTTGGCTTTAAAAGCAAGTCCGAGTACGGCAATAGTCCTTGACGAACTCCTCTGAGCAGCTTCTTTAACTTGGTCGAGAACCCATTGCGGTTTACTATCATTAACCACTCTAGCGGTGTGGATTAGCTGAGACTCATTTGGCGCTGCGGAAACGATGAACCACGGATCGACTGCAATACAGTGTCCCCCGACCCCTGGCCCTGGTTGCAGAATGTTAACTCTTGGGTGATGGTTTGCAAGGTCAATCAGTTCCCATACGTTGATACCAAGTTTATCTGAGATGATAGATAACTCGTTTGCGAAAGCGATATTGACATCCCTAAAGGAGTTTTCGGTAAGCTTTGCCATCTCGGCTGTTACGTCATCGGTAGGCAACAATTCACCCTGACAGAAATGGGCGTATATTGCTGTGGCTCTGCGCGTTGCTTCCGCTGACTGGCCTCCTATAATTCTGTCGTTGCTACGCAACTCGGCCATAGCTTTTCCTGGGAGAATGCGCTCCGGGCAGTGCGCAAAAAAGAGCGTCTTATCGTCGGCTTCTTCCTCAGAAACATCGGCACGTAGATCGGGGCGTAGTTCGAGTATCCGATCCGCCATTTTTTTCGTCGTAAGCGGTGGAGACGTGGATTCTAGAACTACAAGCTCATTTCCTTCTAGTAGTGGCGCTATTGCCTCAGCTGCAGAGTAAATGAACTTCATGTCCACGTTGCGGTCATCGGTAAATGGTGTGGGCACCGCAATAATATATGCATCTGCATGGACTTGCTCAGTTGTTGCAGAGAAGTTTCCTGACGAAAGTGCTTTGGCTAACTCCTCTTCCAAACCAGGTTCGACTATCGTTACTACGCCGCGATTAATTTTCTCAACGTTTTCAGCATTAACGTCTACTCCTGTGACCCTAAGACCAGAGTTTGCCATAACAACCGCAGTGGGCAGGCCGATATAACCTAGGCCGACAAAAGCAACGTGCGTTGTTGAATTCATATTCCCTCTATTCAATGATGATTAGTGCTAGGTATGAGTATACGTATTCACGCAATACCTGTTTGCATGGACCTGATTCACTTGGATGCGGCGACGAATGACTCAGCCGAGGCGAACAAACCAGGGGCCAAGTCTTTCGGAAAAAGAGAAAAGTACAAAATCTGTCTAAACCGATTAGCTATGGAAGCCGTGCAATCGTAGCGTCTAACCATAGCTGCAAACCGAAAAGTGCACTATTAATTCACTGTTCCCAATAGCATTTGAACCTACCAAGCGCAGCAAGCCACTGTTAATTGCATTTAAGTTGGGCAAAGAAAGCCAGCATTGCGTATAGCGCTCGCAGACGATAATGACAAGTCGGACAATGAACGGACGATCTCAACCAGCTTGCTTCTTGGGATCGGTACATGCCCCGACCCGTCAAAATCGAGGCGCTGAAATATACGCAAGTCGCTAGCTCGGCTATCTACAAATGGTTTATGGTTCGCTTCGTAGTAACGGGCATCACCAATGTTATGGTACATGGCCGCATAGAACGGTGATCCTGATGGAATAGACATGCGGAGATCAATACCGTACTCAGCGCTCACCCTGTTATAAGGAGTCCTTCCTTGGACGCGATGGCATTCTGACATATATACCGACCAATCAGCATCTTGCCGATTCCCAAATCCGAGGCGGGGATTAACTGTAAAAGCAATGGAATCAGTGAACTCTGCAGCGTAATTCATAGCCGCGTATCGCCCACCCGAAGTACCAAAGAAAATAAGCCGCCGAGGTTCAAAAGCTGCGACAGCTTCCACAAGAATGGGAACAAGAGTTGGCTTTAGATGGCCAATTGCACGATTTCCGAGGTACCATCCTAGACGGACATCATTGGACAAGCTAACGCTAGGGTCTGCAATCGCGATGAGATTCACGTTTGTCTCACGCGTGAAGCTTTCACCAACCAGCATCGGGTAGGCCGTTCTAACCGATACACGGTGTTGAAATGTCACCAGGGTGGTGTCCGACCCTCGGTCTCGAATAAGAATGTCAAGAAACTGGTTTCCGATCTGAATGGTATGCAGTCCATCGACAACTTCATTACGTGACCAGAAGCGAGGGGATGGATACATCTTACTGATGCCCCATCTCTCCGTGTCTCTTCTCCTCATAAAGGCGATTCTACAATAAGGTTCTACGCCGCATAGCTTCTCCGCTTCCCTCTTCAAAGCTTTGTTCGTAAGGGTAGAGAAACTTCATTTCCTATCGAAGCACCTTGGAGACTGAAAAAATGGAGCAGAATTTTGTATAGGACTCAGATACGAGTTGCAGATTCTATGTAAAAATACCTAGCCCAAAAGAGGAAAAGATAGGATATAAATAGATGACACAGAAAACGCGCACCCCAAAAAGTGGTTAAGGAATCCAATGCGTATTCGCAATACGAAAAGGTACGGAATCGGGAAACTATACCCTTCGAAGGAGGAATTTCTAGCAAGCCCAGTAACTGGTGGACTTCATACAATTCAGGCTGGAAACCTGTTAATCGATCTCCTTATTAAAGACCGAGGGGCAGCAACAACGCTAGTCTTTTTCCATGCCTCCGTAACGAAGAATTCCACTTTCCCAGTTCTTATCGGCGACGGAATGGCTAGAGCCGCACAAGCGAACCTTATATCCGTATCTGACCCTGTTTTGGCCTATTCAGATAGCGTCCGCTTAGGTTGGTTTATCGGAGTAAAGCGGCCCTTCCGGTTTTAGAGTGCGTTGATTT
>NZ_KV817280.1:0-24619 GCF_001814605.1 Corynebacterium sp. HMSC074C01
CACACTATTGAGTTCTCAAACATCATCCGCACACTCTTTACACTGAATCTTTTTATTCACTGCTCTGAGCGGCTGGAGTTCATACTCTAGCTAATAAGTTTGAATCTTGTCAACTAGGAGTTAATCTCCGTGTCACCAGCTTCTCGCGGCGACTTCGATAAATATACGCAGAGCTCAGCACAACAACAAATCCGCTGGTCAACGTCCATATCTATCTTTTATCTCTTTTGCGATCTCGCACCGCCATCTCGCCTCGAAAACGACGAATCCCGCCGCAGTACGCGACGGGATTTGCCAATGCATAATCGGCGTTGGTGGACCCTAACTAGTTGAGCTTGGCACCAGCAAAATTCTTCTTGCCACGACGAAGCACAAGCCACGCACCGTGTAGCAAGTCCTCGGCGGCCGGCTCCCACTCATCAGATTCGATGCGCTGGTTATTGACGTATGCACCGCCCTCTTTGATGGTTCGACGAGCTGCACCCTTGGAATCGGCAAGGCCAGAAGCAACCAACAGGTCCACAATGGTGCGTGGTTCACCAGAAGCAATATCAGCGACGGTGGTCTCAGACAGCGCACCAACCAGTGTCTGCTCATCCAACTCAGCAAGCTCTGCCTTACCGAACAGGGCCTGTGCGGCAAGCTCAACGGACTTCGTGGCTTCCTCACCGTGGACCAAATTGGTCATTTCCTGCGCAAGGCGGCGCTGTGCCTCACGACGGAAGGGCTCCTCGGCAACCTTCTGCTCGTACTCAGCGATTTCTTCCTGGCTCAGGAAGGTAAACCACCGCAAGTAGTCGATGACTACAGAGTCACCCGCGTTGAGGAAGTACTGGTACCAGGAGTAAGGCGATGTTTTCTCCGGATCGAGCCAGAGCTTTCCGCCGCCAGTGGACTTACCAAACTTCTGCCCCTGGGCATCCGTCACGAGCGGAACCGTCAGGCCATGCACCTTGGCTCCCTTGACGCGTCGGTTGAGATCAACGCCAGAGACGATATTGCCCCACTGATCGCCACCACCGATCTGCAGAACACAGTCAAACTCATCGTGCAGATGAACATAGTCATTGGACTGCAGGAGCATGTAGGAAAACTCGGTGTACGAGATGCCGTCAGATTCCAAACGGCGCTTGACGGTGTCACGGTCCAGCATGGTGTTGAGAGAAAAGTTCTTACCCACATCACGCAGGAAGTCGATGACGGTCATCTTCGAAGTCCAGTCAGCATTGTTGACCATGGTGGCGGCGTTCTCGCCCTCAAAATCAATGAACTGACGCAGTTGCTTCTTAATGGCGACCATATTGTCGTTGATAGTCTCCTGCGAGAGCATGGTGCGCTCCCCTACATCGCGCGGGTCACCGATCTGGCCCGTCGCACCACCTGCCAGGGCAATCGGATGGTGGCCAGCCTTCTGGAAGCGACGAAGCATGATCATCGGTACGAGGTGGCCGGCGTGCAGCGAATCACCTGTCGGGTCAAAACCGCAATACAAGGTGATGGGTTCTTCGCAAGCCTCACGGAGTGCGTCGAGATCGGTGGACTGGTTAATGAGGCCGCGCCACTGCAGCTCATCAATGATATTCATGAAGGCTCCTTTGAAAATCGATTCGTTCTTTTGAGATCTAGTTCTGGCGCGGCCACGGCGTAGCGTGGTCCACCAGCATGACGGGGATGTCGTTCTCAATGGGATAGGCCACGCCAAGACGATCATTGACCAAGACCTGTTCCTCGGCCAGATACTTCAACGGACCTTTATCCTGCGGACACACCAGGATGTCAAGCAGTTGCGAATCGAGACTCATAAGCGCTAAGCCTACACTTCCCTAGATTCCACGGAAGGAAGGGTCCCACCATATTCGAGTTTGAGCGCCATAGAATGATTGCGCAGCTTGCGGACCGAGTTCTGGGAAATCGCCTCCTTGATTTGCTCCATTTCGCGGCCCAGGATACTGAGCGATTCACTCATCTCCTCGACAGCAACCGGATCCTTCAGGTCTGTCACATCGAGGTAAGACCTCACCAGCTCCTTGGAGTGTTGTTCAATCATGTCGCGCACGAGGGCTTGCTGGTGCGGAGCCTCATCGAGGCGGTGCCAGTTGTCCAACACCCACACTGCTGATTCATCGAAAGAATCCCACGCTCGTTGGACAGGGCTAGGAAGCTTGTGCGCTGTAAAGGTGTATCGGACTTCCTCCAAGGTATGGATAAGCTCGCCTTCTCCGGCTTTGGGAGGCTCCAGAACCTTCTCCTGCCGTGGCGGCGTCACGAACCCAGCCGCCATACCTGTGCAGATTGCGACAACCGGCCACAGGAAACCCAATCCACCGCCGCTTAAGACATGAAGGACAACGACGAGCGCGGTAACCGCAACGCCGACGACAACTTTTCGCGAGTTCAGGGCGTTCATGTAGTGCAGATCCTCCTGGGAAAGGTGGAATTGTTTTACTGGTAGGCACGAATTTCTTCGAACGCGGCAGCAAGGTCACCGTTGAGCGCATCAAAGGTCTTGCCACCAGTCAGCTGAGCTAGTTCTTCCATCTCTTGGATATTGGCTTCACCATACAAGATGACAAAGACAGGAATCTCCTTTTTGTCCTCGGGCAACTGCGCATAAGCTTCCTTCAGCTGTGCAAATGTGCGCCCACGTGTAACTTCGCCGTCGGTCATGAGCACCACTGTGCCAATATCGCCGCCGCTGGTATCCACTTCATCGAAAGCGTTCAGGACGGCCTCGAAGGTCGCGGTATCGCCATCCGCAACGAGGCGTTCCACGCGGTCTGCAAGCTCCTTGGTAGTTGCCGGCTTATCCTTATCCACGCGTGCACGAGTTGGCTGCTGGGGCTCTGAAGAATACGGAATCAGCTTGATATGCTCGCGATTTCGGAAGGCAACTTGACCTTCGCCATCTGGGGTGCCGTCAGCTGAGCCGTCGATAAGCGGGAGCAAACTACTCTTGAGTAGATCCATGCGCTCGCCTTCCATGGAGCCGGAGGTATCGAGGACCAAAGCCGTGTTGCCAGGATTGCGCAGTTCATGGGCGAAGGCAGCCTCCAGCGCATCAACGGTTTGCTCGTTTGCCGGGTAAGGCAGCTCAAAAACAGTGCCGGGCAAGTCAGAACTATCTACTCGCAAATGGAAACTTGTGAGCTTGTCTGGATGCTCCGCAAACCATTCAGCAAGCGCCTGCACTTTCGCTTCTGCGTCTTTGTCCGAAGAGCTCGCCAAGGAAGACAGCGGATAGTCAGCCGAAATCACTCCATCGGAGGGGATGACCACCTCTATGTCTGCTCCCTCATCTTTGAGCTGGTAGAGCACAGATTCATAGTTAAAAATTGCATCGGCTTGCTCTGGGTGCTCGCGGAAGCGGTCGGCCAACCAGCCAGAGGAACCCGATGTCAGGGTTTGGTTGCCAAAGAGCTTCTGCACTTTTCCAGTGGACTGCCTGATGTCCTCTTCCGTGAGGGCGCGTCCTGTGTCCGCAAAAGCGGTCGTTGCTGCCGATAGTGCGGAGAAACCCGAATTTGAGGTAGAAGGATCCGTCATGCCAAAAGTTATTCCGGAGTCAGCGATTTCTTGCCACGACGGCTGCTTGCTGGTCCAGCCTTGCTCTTGTGCCACAGAGGACTGCACGCCGAGAGCTATTGGGGAACGCGCCACGCTGTGCTCTCTTCCCAGCTGGTCATCTGCACCAATAATGCGCGCATAGCGATTGGTGGCAAACCACGTCGCGTCATAGGTCCCTTCGAAACCACCTTGCTTAAGGGTACGGGAATTCGCCAGCGTTCCGTCCTCGGTGGTCATGGTGATGTCGAAGCCGAGGTCTTGGGAGGCGTCGGCAAGCACGGGCTCCAGAGATTCGAGCTCCGTTGCCGCCACGATTCTGAGACCGCCGCTGAATGAATTCCCGGAGCCGGGTTTCTGAGAGTCATCGAACAGATCCCCCATCGAACAGGCCGTCAGCGCCATGGTGCCCACTAGGATGAGCAGCACTCTCAGTGACCGAAACATTCCCTCACAACCTTCCTGATGCTTGTTGCTGCGGAGCCTTAACCGACTACCTGCAGAATTTCCTCGAAATCCGCCCACCGCAGCTGGCTATATTCGCCGCCGTCCACGGGGATACTGTGATCGTTGGATGGATCAAATTTCGGGTTGAAGCCGGAGCCCTGCGTACTGAGCCCGAGGCCCTCCATCACCGCAGGGATGCCGTCCTCATTCATTGCTTTAGCAAACAGCACTCCCTCCTCAGTGCGAGGAATGACGATGCTGATCAACGTCGTCGGTGGATCCAGAGCTAGGGGTGTATAGGGGGACAGGTCCTCGCCCTCATTGCGCAGGCGCACGTACTGATCGGTAGTTGCCAAGACCATGGGCATCTCCCCCTTATCCACCCGAAGAAAAGCATCGAGGATTCCCTGCTCGGTGGTCTCACTGTAGCCCTGTTCCGCTACGAGATGCCGCATGATGTCATCAGCTTCCGCATCAATCTTCGCCTTGTCATCACGTCCTAGCTCCTTCTGCGCGTAATCCTCCCCAACGGTGCGAAGAAGGCGTGCGTAACGCAATGCGGCAAAAGACTGACTTACCTGGGGCACTGCCACGTCCACGACACGCGGCGATCCGAAGGCTGGGCTAATGTCACGCCAGCGAGTGTTTTCCTGGGACATGTCCACCAAGGTCTCTACATTCAACGAAGCTAAGTTGCCGGATTCCGTGACCAAGTCGTGGTCCTTCATGTCCTCGACTAGGTCACTATGCACCAGCACCTGCAACTGATTGCCAAACACCATCGGAAAACCTTCATCCAGTTCCGCCAGCTCCGGGTTGGCATTGCGCAGATCAGACACCCACGCAGCGCCATTGGGATCCGTCAGAATGAAGTCATAGTCCTTGTCCACGCTGCTACTGTGCTCAACGAAGTCCCCAGCCGGCACAACATCGAGTTCGACCTCGATGTTGTGTTTCTCTAAAGCCTTGAGCATGGCAGGGTCGTTAAAGGTGGCTTCCAGTTCTGGACTAATTGCGCCCGTGACAAGGGTCGTGTCCTTGAAAAAGTTGAACTTCGGCAGGGAATCTCCGCCACGCCCTACCGCGAGGGAGGCCACGGCGAGGACGATGAACACTGCGGCAATCACGAAGGACTTGGTGCGCTTCGTCGACGATGTGCTGCTCATGATCTAAATCATAAAGTGATCTTCTTCTCATTGCTGGGTAAAGGAAGGGGTGAGGGGGTAAAGCGGCGGCCCGCCACCCTGCCCCACCCGGTTCTCTAAAGAAGAGAAGGAACGTTCGCCACCAAAAAGTAGAGGTCCTTCGGGACCTCAGGGTTAGCGATAATATCAATCTCGGACTCTAAGTCGGTGCCACGAAGGTGGGAAAGATATTGTCGGCGTCGACAAGCACGCCGATGGCCGGAACCGTCTGGAATCCGTACGCGGACTGGAAGGATGACCGTTGACGAACTTAAAGGATAGAACCAGCCCCAACGATGTCAGTGTGCCGAGCGGCAAGCCGGAGCCGATAGCAGAGACAATGGCAATCATCTGCAGCTACCGGTTGCTCATCCCCTTCTGGAGGACCTGTTCCTCCGAGACATAGAGCACTTTCTCTTAATCTTGAGACTCCGCGCTAGGGGTCCGAAGTGCTTCAGCAATGGGTTACTCCATGTCACCCCACATAAGAAAAGAACCGCATGGCCATAAGGACCATGCGGTTAAAGAAGCTGGCGGGTTTAGCGCAGCGGAGTCTGCGCCCATTCGCGTGCGTCACGAGCACGCTCGCGAACCTTTTCGCGCTGCTCCACCACACGGACACCGGCGGTGCCGCCCTTAGTGGAGCGCGACGCCACTGCCCCATCAATGGTCAGCACCTCACGGACCTCTGGGAGCAGGCGCTTGTCGACGCCCGCCAGTTCCTCATCCGTGAGATCCACCAAGTCAACGCCGCGGGACTCTGCGATCTGCACACACGCACCGGAAGCCTCATGAGCCTCGCGGAAAGGAACGCCTTGGCGCACCATCCACTCGGCAAGATCAGTGGCCAGAGTGAAACCGCGCGGTGCGAGCTCGCGCATGCGAGCTTCGTGGAAGGTCAGCGTTTCAACCAATCCGGTCATCGCCGGTAGCAAGAGGTTCAGCTGCGCCACCGAGTCAACGATAGGCTCCTTATCCTCCTGCAGATCACGGTTATAGGCCAAGGGCTGCGCCTTAAGCGTTGCCAGCAGGCCCGTGAGGTTGCCAATGAGCCGGCCGGTCTTACCACGGGTCAACTCCGGTACGTCCGGGTTCTTCTTCTGCGGCATGATAGACGAGCCCGTGGACCAGGCATCATCCAAGGTGACATAGCCATATTCCGGGGTGCACCAGTAGATGATCTCTTCGGATAAGCGCGACATGTCCACGGCAATCTGGGTAAGGACGAAGGCCGTTTCGGAAGCAAAGTCCCGTGCTGCCGTGCCATCCAGAGAGTTCTCCGCGGAGGAGTCGAAACCGAGCTCCTCGGCGATAGCCTCCGGGTCCAAGTGCAGCGAGGAACCCGCGAGTGCACCCGAGCCATAAGGTGACACGGCCAAGCGCTTGTCCAAATCCTGGAGGCGCTCGATATCACGCAGCAAGGGCTGGGCGTGTGCGAGAAGCTCGTGCGCAAGCAGAACTGGCTGCGCTGCTTGGGAGTGGGTCTTGCCCGGCATGATGGCATCCGGGTGAGCCTCGGCCTGACCAGCCAAAGCTTCCACCAAGTCGGTGACTTGGAGCGCGATATCGCGGATGGTATCGCGGATCCACATCCGGAACAGGGTGGCTACCTGGTCGTTGCGTGAGCGTCCAGCGCGCAGGCGTCCACCAACCTCGGGGCCAACAATGTCAATGAGTCCGCGCTCCATCGCGCCGTGGACGTCCTCGTCCGTCGGCAGTGGGGTGAATTCGCCAGAAGCAACCTTCTCCCCTAGTTCGCTGAGGCCGTTGAGCATGGTGTCCAAGTCTGCGTCCGACAGCAATCCGGCCTTGTGCAGGACCTTGGCGTGAGCCTTGGAGGCCAGCACATCATAGGGGGCGAGGACCCAGTCGAAGTGGGTGGATACGGACAGGGCAAACATCGCCTCGGAAGGGCCGCCCGAAAAGCGGCCTCCCCACAACGCGCCCTCATTAGTCTTGTGCATCGATTCCTTACCTTGACCTTGACTGTGCTGGTTTACTTGCCGGTGGGGAAACCGCCGTCGCGGTCACGCTGGTTAGAGATCTGCGTCGACAGACCGTGCAGCTGGACAAAGCCCTTGGCCGCAGTCTGATCGAAGGTATCACCGGTGTCATAGGTGGCCAGGTCGAAGGAGTACAGCGACTGGCCAGAGCGACGGCCATTGACGGTGGCGGTGCCGGCATGCAGAACCATGCGGATATCGCCGGTGACGTTCTCCTGGGTGGACTCGGTGAAGGCATCCAGGGAGCGCTTCAGCGGCGAGAACCAGAGGCCGTCGTAGACCTCTTCGGACCAGCGGGCGTCGGTAAGGCGCTTGTAGCGGGCCAGCTCACGCTCCACGGTGACATCTTCCAATGCCTCGTGGGCCTTGATGAGAACCATGGCGCCCGGGGCCTCGTAGACCTCGCGGGACTTGATGCCCACCAGGCGGTCTTCCACCATGTCGAGGCGGCCAATGCCCTGGGCGCCGGCGCGGCGGTTGAGCTCCTCGATAGCCTGCAGGACGGTAACCGGCTTGCCGTCGATGGCAGTGGGCACGCCCTTATCGAAGGTGATGGTCACCTCGTCCGGGGCATTGCCCAGGTCTGGCTGCTCGGTGTAGGCGTAGAGATCCTTTGTCGGCGGGTTCCACAGGTCTTCGAGGAAGCCGGTCTCGACCGCACGGCCCCACACGTTCTGATCAATCGAGAACGGGGACGCAGCGGACTGCTCGATCGGAAGGTTGATTTCCTCAGCGAAGGCAATCGCCTTATCACGGGTCCAGGCATAGTCACGCGCCGGCGCAATGATTTCCAGCGCCGGATCCAATGCACGGAAGGAGACCTCGAAACGCACCTGGTCGTTACCCTTGCCGGTGCAGCCGTGAGAAACATGGGTACCACCGTGGGCCTGAGCGGCCTCCACGAGGTGCTTGACGATGAGCGGGCGCGAGATAGCAGACACCAGCGGGTACTGCTTCATGTACATGCCGTTCGCCTTGATGGTGGGCAAGCAGTACTCTTCTGCGAACTCATCCTTTGCGTCGACAACGATGGACTCGACAGCACCGCAGTCGAGAGCACGCTGGCGCACAGATTCCATATCCTCGCCGCCCTGACCAAGGTCAAGGGACACGGCGATAACCTCGCCGCCGGTCATCTTGGCCAGGTAGGGAATGGCGACGGAAGTATCCAGACCGCCAGAGTAGGCAAGCACAACGCGTGCAGTCATAGTAGTTTGCTCCTTTTAAGACAGACAGGTGCTAAAAATTGAACTTATTTATATTATACAGACTTACGTATAAATGTTAAATGCTGCGGCTGGTGAGCTTTTCTGCAAGCTCACGGCCTCCGAGTCCTTCACGTGCTAGGACAAAGATGGTGTCATCGCCCGCAATACACCCCACCACATCTGGCAGGCCCACACGATCAATGAAGGAAGCTAGGTACTGGGCAGCGCCCGCGGGCGTGCGGAGCATCGCGATATTGCCGGAGAAATCGTGGGAGACCACGAGTTCTTCGAGCATGCGACGCAGCTTCTCGCGCGGACCGTTGAGCTGGTCTTCGAATTGCTCCAACTCGCCGCCCACCACGTAGAAGGACCGGCCACCATCGCGTTTTACTTTCTTGGCGCCCAGCTCATCGAGGTCACGCGACAAGGTGGCTTGCGTGATGTCGATTCCCTCATCGAGCAAGAGCTCGGAGAGCTGGACTTGGCTCGTGACCCGTGTGCGGTCAAGAATCTCCAAGATCTTTGCTTGGCGGGCATTGCGCGTCGTTGGGGTCGTCGTCATTCGCTTAGTTCTCCTCCTGAGCTGCAAGAAGCCACACGAGCAGCGCCTTCTGAGCATGGAGGCGGTTTTCCGCCTCGTCGAAGACACGAGATTGTGGTCCGTCAATCACCTCAGCGGTCACTTCGCTACCGCGGTAGGCCGGCAAGCAGTGCAGGAAGATTGCCTCATCCTTGGCACGGGACATGACCTCTGGGGTGACCTGGTAAGGCAGGAACGGGGTGCGACGGTCCTTGCCGTCATCTTCCTGCCCCATGGAAACCCACGTGTCAGTGATAACAACGTCGGCGCCGTCGACGGCGTCGAGAGAATCAGTCACAGTCACCGTGCCGCGCTTGCGGGCACGTTCCACAAACTCCGGCTGCGGCTGGAAACCTTCCGGCGCAATGATCGTCATCTCCATGCCCGCGGTGGCAAAGCCCAACATATAAGAGTTAGCCATATTGTTGTTGCCATCACCCAAGTAAACGGCCTTGCGGCCAGCTAGGTCACCGAAATTCTCGCGGCAGGTCACCAAATCTGCCAGGATCTGGCAGGGGTGTAGGTCGTCGGACAGGGCGTTGACGATGGGTACCGTCGCGGTTTCAGCCATCTCCAACAAATTCTGGTGCGCATAGGTGCGCCAAACGATAGCCTCGACGAAACGGGAGAGCACGGCTGCGGTGTCTTGGTATGTCTCGCCCTTCCCCATTTGCGTGGACTTAGTCTCCGTAACGATGGCGTTGCCGCCTAGGTGAGCGATTCCTGCCTCGAAGGAGAAGCGCGTGCGCGTCGACGTCTTATCAAAAAGAACCGCGACTGACTTCGGGCCCTCCAAAGGACGCTCGGCAAAAGGATCCTTCTTCAACCTCAGCGCAAGATCAAGAACCTCCGCTTGCTCCTGCGGTGTGAGGTCATCATCGGCCAAGAAATGGCGCACGCTCATCCAATATCCTCCAGTACCTTATGCAGGCGCTCCACAGCCTGCGCGAGTTCTTCATCGGTAATCACTAGCGGCGGGGTCAAGCGCACGACCTCGCCGCTTGGGGCGTTGAGAATAAGACCGTGTTGCAGGCCCGCAGCTACAACGTCCTTAGCCACCGACTTATTTAATACAACTCCTAGCATAAGCCCTCGGCCCCGGACAGACTGCACAGCCGGAGATTTAGCCAGCTCGGCGCGTAGCCACTCGCCCTTGCGGCTAACGTCGGCGAGGAAGGGGTCGTCGACAAGCTCCAGCACCGTCGCTGCCGCCGCACAGGAGACGGGATTTCCGCCGAAGGTCGTGCCGTGGGAACCCGGGGTGAAGAGATCCTTTGCCTGACCACGGGCAATGGTGGCGCCGATCGGCATGCCCGCGCCCAAGCCCTTAGCCATGGTGATGACGTCAGGAAGAACGCCCTCATGCTGGAAAGCGAAGAAATCGCCGGTGCGCCCCACACCCGTTTGCACTTCATCGACGATCATGAGGATCCCGTGTGTGGTGCACAGCTCGCGCACTGCGCTCAAGAATCCATCGGGCGCCGGAATCACACCGGTCTCCCCCTGAATGGGCTCCAAGATGATGGCGGCAGTATCCTCCGGGTTCTGTTCCACCAAGGTGGTCAAGTATTCAATGTCGCCGTAGGTGTAGAACTCCACCCCGCCCGGGAAAGGTTCAAAGGCCTTGCGCTTTGCAGGCTGCCCCGTCATGGCGAGAGAGCCCATCGTCCGGCCATGGAAACCATGATGTGCGGCGAGAATGCGGCGGCGCCCCGTCAGGCGAGCCAGCTTAAAGGCAGCCTCATTGGCTTCGGCCCCGGAGTTGGAGAAGAAGACACGGGCGTCGCTGTCCCCCACCTTCTCCAGCAGCTTTCCGGCAGCCTCGACGACGGGTTTGCTGGCGAAGAGATTGGAGACATGCCCCACGGTCGCCACCTGAGTGCTTACCGCTTCTACGATGGCCGGGTGGGCATAGCCCAGCGAGTTCACCGCAATGCCGGCGAGCATATCGATGTATTCTTTACCGTCTTCATCAGTCACCGTGGCTCCCTTGCCGGAAACGATGGCCACGGGTGGGGTGCCATAGGTGTTGCTTAACACCTCTCCCCACCGTTGCGTCAATGTGGTCTGCGCAGTCACTTGTTATCGTCCTTCCTGAAGACCGTTCCTTCTGGGTAGTCCTCACGGTTGTAATCATTGGGCAGCACCATCGTGCCGATGCCGCCCGTAGTGAGCAGCTCCAATAGCACGGCGTGGGCGATACGCCCGTCGATGACGTGGGCGGCGCTCACATCACCCTCGACGGCCATGAGGCAGGACTCCATCTTCGGAATCATGCCCGAATCCAGGCCTGGGAGCAGGGCTTTGAGTTTGTCGACCTCAATTTTCGACACCAGTGAATCGCGATTGGGCCAGTCGGTGTACAGGCCCTCCACATTGGTGAGGATGACAAGGCGCTCAGCACCCAGTGCTCGTGCCAATGCACCGGCGGCGATATCCGCGTTGATGTTGTAGACCTCGCCGTCATTTCCGGGAGCGATGGTCGAGACCACCGGAATGCGCCCAGCCTCGATGATGTCCATGACGGCGGAGGGATCGACGCTGACGATGTCTCCCACCATGCCGATATCGGTGGGCTCGCCGTCGACGTCGACAAGCCGCTTGCGGGCCTTAAACAGACCCGCGTCCTCACCGGATGTTCCCACGGCGTAGGGACCGTGGGAGTTGATGAGGTTCACCAGACCGCGCCCCACCTGGCCGAAAAGAACCATGCGGACCACGTCCATGATTTCCGGGGTGGTGACGCGGAAGCCGCCCTTGAATTCTCCCTCAATGCCGAGCTTGCCCAGCATCTCATTGATCTGCGGGCCGCCACCATGCACAACCACAGGCTTAGCGCCTACGGTGCGCAGGAAAACCATGTCGGCGGCAAAGGCGGCCTTGAGCGAGTCATCCACCATCGCGTTCCCGCCGTACTTGACGACGACGATCTTGTCGCGGTAGTGCTGCAGCCATGGCAAAGCTTCCGCGAGCACCGTGGCGCGGTCAGCATTGCTTAATCCCGGAAGCATTCTTCCTCCCTGTGAGAACTAAGAGCTATACGCGGAGTTGATCTCCACATAGTCGTGGGACAAGTCGGTGGTACGCACAAAGGCAGTACCGCTTCCTCCGGTTCCGAGGTCCACGCGCACGTCAATGTCGGCGCCAGAAAGGTCGACATCGCGCGCGCCGGGCGCACCGGTGGACTTAACGCACACGGCCTGGTCATTGAAGAACACGGAAATATTCTCCGGATCCATATCAGCATCCGCCATGCCCACTGCGGCGAGCACGCGGCCCCAGTTGGGATCCGAGCCGAACATCGCGCACTTAAAGAGGTTGTCCCGCCCCAACGTCCGCGCAGCGTTCAGCGCCTGCTCATCGGTGCTTGTCCCCCCACGGTAATCTTTACGCGCTTGGTCACGCCCTCCGCGTCTGCCTGGAGCTGATCCGCGATATCGGAACACACCGCCAGAACAGCAGCATCCAGCTCTTCCTGGCTAGGCTCAACATCGGAAGCGCCAGAGGACAGGATGATGACCGTGTCATTGGTGGAGGTCGAGCCGTCCACATCGAGTGTGTTGAAGGTCTGATCACTAGCGGTCTGCAGGGCGGAGTGCAGGGCTTGTGGAGAGGCCACGGCATCCGTCGTCACGCATACCAACATGGTGGCCAGAGAGGGAGCCATCATGCCCACACCCTTGCCCATGGCGCCCATGCTCCAGCCCTCGGCCTTAAAGAGCGATTCTTTGACCACGGTATCGGTGGTCATGATTGCCTCCGCGGCGGCCTGACCGTGCGATTCATCAGAACCGAGATCCCCGGCAACCGCTTCAATACCGGCCAATGCCTTCTCCATGGGAAGCAGCTCTCCGATAAGACCCGTCGAGCACGCCGCGATGTTGGCTGCGGGGATATCTGTGTGCTCGGAGACAGCGGCTACCATCGCCGCCGCATCCTTGTCCCCTTGCACGCCGTTGCAGGCATTCGCGTTGCCTGAGTTATAAATGACGGCTTGGATGGCACCGTCCGCTACTGCTGCACGGGAAAGCTTCACGGGAGCGGCCACCACGCGGTTACGGGTAAACACTGCGGCTGCATCAAAGTTGGGACCTTGATTGACCACAAGGGCCATATCCGGCTTTCCGGAGGGCTTAATCCCAGCCGTCGTGGCGCCAGCGAGGAAGCCGGCGGGTGCAGTAATCATTTCAAGTTTCTCCTTGTCTTAGCGGAACTACAGTTCCAGCGGGATTGGGTGGCGCGAGGAACGCGCGGGCGAGTATTTGGCTATCTAGGGGGCGACGGCTGCCTGCGGCAGGCCCAGAGTTTCCTCCCAGCCCAAGGTGAGGTTCATGCACTGAACGGCCGCGCCGGCGGTGCCCTTGCATAGGTTGTCTAAAGCCGCAGTGATGACAAGACGGTTAGCGCGCTCATCCACGTGTGCCTGAATATGAACCATGTTGCTGCCCACCACGTTCTGGGTTTGCGGTTGCTGGCCTTCCGGAAGCACAAGGCAAAATGGCTCGTCGGCGTAGAACTCACGGAAAGCCTGGGCAACACGGCGCTTGTCGACGCCCCCCTTCAGCGGCGCCGTAATCGTGGCCAAAATGCCGCGCGGCAGAGGGGCAAGCACTGGAGTAAAACTCACGGACACCGGCTCCTGAGTAAAGGGGTGCAGGTTCTGCAGTACTTCCGGGGTGTGGCGGTGGGTGCCACCCGGCTTGTAGGCCTTGAGGTTGCCCATTGTCTCCGCGCCCAACTGAGCTACGGAGGCCTTCTTACCGGCTCCGGATACACCGGTAATCGCGATGACGGACAGGTCCGGCTCAATTAGCCCTTGCGCCACGGCAGGAAGGGCCCCCAGGGTAATCGTGGTGGGAAAACACCCTGGAACAGCGACGCGGTTGCTGCCCTGGAGCTTCTCGCGGTTGCCGGGAACTTCCGGGATCCCGTAGGGCCACGCGCCGGCATACTCACCGCCATAGAATGCATCCCAATCTTCTTTGTTGCGGAGGCGGAAATCGGCGGCACAATCGATGACGGTGACGGACTCCCCCAGCTGACGGCCAATCTCCGCCGAATGCCCGTGCGGCAAACCGAGGAATACGATGTCATGGCCGGCGAGGACTTCTGGGGTGGTGTCCTCGATGACACGGTCTGCCAACTGCGGCAGATGCGGCATGAGTTCGGAGACTCGCTCGCCAGCATTAGAGTGTCCCGTGAGCGCGCCAATGCGCAGATCACCTGAAAGGTACGCTGGGTGCGACAGCACGAGGCGTAGAATTTCGCTCCCTGCATAACCTGTGGCTCCGGCGATTGCTACTGAAATACTCATGCAGCCACCCTAGCAAATAATGCAGTCCGCCGTATGTTATTCAAGAAAAACAGCCGCCGTATTTCTTCATTCCATAAACGGCAAAGCTCGGATTCTCGCGGTACAGTGCGAGAATCCGAGCTTTGGAATAGGAAATAGGAGTGACGCGGGGCCGGCTAACTCCGGGCCCTTTTATGAAACGAGGGCTGCATTTGGACTACATGACACGGGAAGAGACGTCCCCCAGTCCTTCCGAACCAGATACGGCCTTCTTTCCTGCGTAGCCTAGGTAGCCCTGTGGGCCAACGAAGTGGATGCCGCCCTGCGCATCGGCGATAGCGGTGACTTCATTGAATTGGTGAACTTGGCCTGGCTGCAGACGCTTGAAATTCGTGGTCGTAAGCCCTTGGTTGAAGCAATCAGCTTTAGAGCGGCCTGCATGGTAAATAAAACGCGGTGCCAGTTGGCCCGGCGGGTTGCACTGCGGGCTGGTAGCTCGTGCGCCTTCGGACAAACATGCTACGTAGGTTCCTTCGATATTCGCGCTTTCACAGTTGACGGTGCCATCGGCATTGGAGAAGCCTTGAGACAGGTCGGCGGAGGCATGCGGGGCAATTGTGAGTGCACCGGCAACGGCGGCGGTGGCGGTAAGACGGGACAACAGACGCATGGTGTAGACAATCCTTTCGGGGGTTGGAAACGCTGCACCTCTGAGGCTATGAGCCAAGCCACACACCTACCAGTGCTGGGGATCTTTCCCCACGCCTTCGCACGCTTGCGCAAAGGGAAACCCGGCCCACCTGCAGGGTGAACCGGGTTGATGAATTAATAGATGCCGATACGCTAAGCCCGCATCTGTGCGCCGAGACGCTGCTTTGCCAGCTCCGCAGCGGCGAGACGATGCTGGTTCGCTTCCTCATCGGTCAGCGTGCGGTCATCCGCACGGAAAAGAAGCTGGAAAGCAAGGGATTTCTTGCCCTCACCAAGCTGCTCGCCCCGGAAGACGTCGAAAAGCTCCACGGACTCCAGCAGCTCACCGGCGCCCTCCTCAACGACCTTACGAACCTCTTCAGCCGGGGTGGCATCATCGACGACCAACGCGATGTCTTGGTGCAGGGCCGGGAAGGAGGACAGCACAGGTGCCGGGAACTTTTCCTCCAACGGCAGTGCTGAGACATCGAGCTCCATGGCACACGTGCGTGCAGGAAGCTCCAAAGCCTCAAGAACCTGCGGGTGCAGCTCACCCGCATAACCCACGACCTGCTCTTCATCATCGGCGAGGACAATTGCGGCACAGCGACCCGGGTGCCACGGAAGCTGTTCGGCTGCCTTAACTGCAACGTCAACACCAGCGGAACGAGCCACCTGGCGCGCAGACTCGATCGCATCTGCATAGCTATACGCGCGGCCGGTCCCCCACGGACCTTCGTGCTCAATGTTGCCGGTAGCTACCGTAGCCACGTGCAGCGGCTGCAGAGGCAGGGACTCCAAAAGCTCAGCCACGACGGACTCCTCCGGGCGGGACTCCACCGAAGGCATCGGCGACACATCAGCGCGCTTGAATGCCACCTGCTGGAGGCCGAAAAGGGCAAGGTCGCTTCGGCCACGGGCCACGTTGCGGGCGATGGCCTCAAGAAGGTTCGGGAGCAACGTCGTGGACAGAATGGCCTTGTCGGACTCGAGAGGATTCTGCACGGCCACCGTCTTACGTCGCGGATCCTCCTTGTCCAAGCCCCATGTATCAAAGGTGTCGTTCGGGATAAACGGCGCCGGCAAGACCTCGGCATAACCGGCATAGGCCAAAGCGTGGCCAATAGCGCGGCGGCGCTTCTGGGCCGGCGTCAGACCGCGACCGCCTGCCGGGGTCGGCAGCACAGTGGGAATGTCCTCTAGCCCTTCTAGGCGCAGGACTTCCTCAATGAGGTCGACGTCCATGGAGATATCCGTGCGCCACGTCGCCGGGGTAACTTGCAGCTCATCACCGTTGTCGGTGACGTCGCAGCCCACCTCGCGCAGGCGCTGGATAATGGTGTCGCGGGAGTACTGCACGCCGGCGTATTCGCTGGGCTTGGCGGTGCGCAGGGTGATGGGCTCGCGCTTGGCGACGTCTCCCACGAGCGTCCTGCCAGCCTCGATGGTGCCGCCAGCAATCTGCTGCAGTAGCGCGCAGGCAACGTCGAGGGCGACCTCGACGATGGCCGGGTCGACGCCGCGCTCGAAGCGGCGGGACGCCTCAGAGGAAAGCTTGTGACGGCGAGAGGTCCGGGCCACGGTGATCGGATCCCAGATGGCGGACTCGAAGTAGACATCCGTGGTCTCATCGGAAATCTCTGAGGTCGTACCGCCCATGACACCGGCGAGGGACTGAATGCCGTTGTCATCACAGATGACCACGTCACCAGCCGACAGCTCACGCTTGACGTGATCTAGGGTCTCGAACTTCTCCCCTTCTGCGGCATTGCGCACCACGAGGTTGCCGCTGATCACATTGGCATCGAAGGCGTGCATCGGGGCACCCAGCAACAGCATGACGTAGTTCGTGACGTCGGTGGCCACGTTGACGCTGCGCTGGCCGGACAACATGAGCTCGCGCTCCATCCAAAATGGGGTTCGGGCAGCGGGGTCGATGCCGCTGACCTTGCGCAGACCAAAGCGCTGGGCTTTGGTTTCCTCGCGCAGGTCAACGTCGATAAGCGCGCCCTGTGCCTGAGGAACAGCAGAGATATCTACACCGGCCGCGCTCGGGTCCTGGGCCACGTCCGGGAAGGTGAGGTCAAACGCCGAAGCCACCTCGCGGGTCAAACCGCGCGCGGAGAGGGCGTAGCCGCGATCCGGGGTGATGTTGACGTCGAAAGCGGTATCAGCCAGACCGATGATGGGGCGGGCGTCCTCGCCGACCTTGTCCGCCACCTCGTCCCCTAGAACGATAATGCCGTTGGCCTTGTCGCCGAACCCGAGCTCAGCGGCGGAGCACATCATGCCGTTGGAGATGTGGTCATAAGTCTCGCGAGCAGCAATCTTGAAGCCGCCGGGCAGCTCAGCACCTGGGAGAGAGACCACGACATAGTCATTGAGACGGAAATTGCGGGCGCCACAGATGATGCCCTGCAGCTCGCCGGTGCCATTTGCGTGGCCAACGTTGACCTGGCAATAACGGATTGGCTTCTTGAACTGCGTGAGCTCTTCAATCTCGACGACCTGGCCAATGACCAGCGGGCCGGTCGTCTCTGGGAGGGCCTCAAATCCCTCGGTTTCAAAACCAACGCGAACAAAGCCGGAGTCCAACTCTTCGGAAGGTACGCTCCAGCCGGAATTCGCGGTGCCCAGGATGCGGGTAACCCAGTCTTGGGAAATAAGCATTGTTTTCTCTCTATCCTTTCTCTGGGTTCCTATGCCTGCACGCCGAAGGGCAGGGTGAAGCGAACATCGCCTTCAACCATGTCACGCATATCGGTCAGACCATTGCGGAACTGCAAGGTGCGCTCAAGGCCCATGCCGAAGGCGAAACCTGTGTACTCCTCGGGGTCGATGCCCACGGCACGCAGAACGTTGGGGTTGACCATGCCGCAGCCGCCCCACTCGATCCAGCCGGCGCCGCCCTTCTTATTCGGGAACCACACATCGACCTCGGCCGAGGGCTCGGTGAACGGGAAGTAGTTCACGCGCATGCGGGTGGTGGTCTCGGGGCCAAAAAGAACCTTGGCTAGGTGCTCCAGGGTGCCGCGAAGGTGGGCCATGGTCAGTCCCTTGTCCACTGCTAGGCCCTCCACCTGGTGGAAGACCGGAGTATGGGTGGCATCCAGCTCATCGGTGCGGAAAACACGGCCCGGGCAAGCAATGTACAGCGGTACATCTCGCTCAAGCATCGTGCGTACCTGCACCGGCGAGGTATGCGTACGCAAGACCTGCTTGGAGCCTTCCTTGCCCACATGGAAAGTGTCCTGCAACGTACGCGCAGGGTGATCGGGCTTGAAGTTCAGCGCATCAAAGTTAAAGTACTCGGCCTCAACCTCCGGGCCATCGGCAATCTCCCAGCCCATGCCCACGAAGATGTCGGCGATGCGCTCCGACAACGCAGTAATAGGGTGCAAAGCACCAGTCTGCGCCCGCGTGGTGGGGACGGTGACGTCGACTTTCTCCGCCTTAAGCTGGGCGGCGCGAGCCTCCTGCTCCAGCACTTCACGAATCTGTGCAAAGCGCTTTTCCACCTTGCCGCGGGCCATGTTTACCGCGCGACCGGCGTCCTTGCGCTGATCCTTGGGCAACTGGCCCAGCGACTGGCGGGCCTGCGGAATATAGCCACCGTCACCAAGGTGTTCGCGGCGGGCGGAGGTGAGCTCGTCGAGGTCGGATGCAGCCTCGAAGGCGGCAATGGCCTTCTCCGCGGCGGCCCCCAGGGCCTCTTCGGTCAATTCGATCTGAGGTGTATCGGACACGTGCCTTGATTACCTTCTTCTCGCACAAAAACTAACGCGAGCTATCTTACCGTGCTTAACGACTACTGTGGCCACCAGCCCTAGTCACAGAGCAGGGCTAGCTGTTCTGTTGCTTGGCTGATTCATAAAGACAAATGCTGGCGGCCGTAGCCAGGTTGAGTGACTCTGCACGCCCAAGAATCGGAATGCGCACACGCATGTCAGCTTCATCCAAGAGCTCGCCCAGTCCATGTGCTTCGTTACCGAATAACCAGGCGGTGGGTTGGCTCAGATCTGCCTCAGCTAGATCTACTTCACCATCAGCAGCCGTGGCTAGCACCTGCATCCCGGAAGAGCGCAGCTTGCCCAGGACGTCCTTGATGTTGGGATCGCGAGCAACGGGTACATGAAACAGCGACCCCGCCGACGCGCGCGCGACCTTGCAGCCCAAAGGGTCGACCGCCTCACCGGCGAAGATGACACCGTCCGCCCCCATGGCGTCCGAAGTCCTAATCAGGGTACCTGCGTTGCCAGGCTCAGACGTCAGCACTGGGACTGAGACCAGCTGTGGTTTGCCCGCCAGAATCTTGCCGGCGCTCCACAGGACGGGGCGGCACACGGCGAAGAGCCCGGTGCTCGTCGCGGTATCAGACAGGTGCTTGGCCGCCTTATCCGTGATGGGGTGGACATAGACGTCCATATATCCGCAGGCTTGCACGATGTGGGCGAAGCGCTCGGCGGCTCTTTCCGTCACGAAGACGTCGGTCGCCGCTCCCGTGGACACCGCCGCGTCCACAGCGTTTTCGCCCTCGATGATGAAGCGCTCCGCCTTACGACGGTTGGCCGCGCGGTGCAGCTTGGCCGCATTGACTACGCGCGGCGTGCGTTCGGTAAAAGCAGAGGAGAAATCCAGATCCATGTATGTGACGGTACCGACCGAGCTTCACATTGAAAAGTCCCGCTTGCCCACCACGTTCGGGCGGGCAAGCGGGATAAGAGTTCTCCGCGATTCTCTGCAGACGGTTACTTCTTCAGCGGTACGCCGTTTGCGTCCTTATCGTAATTGGAGAAACCACCGGCGATGAACACGAGCTCAACCCACTTCCAGATCACCAATCCAGCGACGAGGAAAATACCAATGATGATAAAGGAAGTAATAAGGCCGACGACGGCAAGAGCCAGCTGCCACATACCGCGCTTCGTGCGGCCGAGGTAGAAGTTATGAACTCCCAATTCACCCAAGAAGAAGCACAAGAGCAGTGCTACTACCCATGACTTTTGCTCTCCTCCAGCCTGTGGCTGCTGGCCGTAGTGTGACTGGTAAGCGTCCTGCTGCGCTGGAGCATTCTGAGCCGGCTGCGAACCACCATACGGGGCCGCGCTATATCCGTACTGGTCGTTCGAAGACCCGAAGGGGTTTGCCTGTTGCGGCTGTCCTCCATTAGAAGCGCCGCCATTGGGCTGATAAGCGTTGTTCGGGTTGGTCATTTCTCTTCTCTCCTTCACACCATGTATCTCTGGCCAGCCCCAAGGACTAAGGGCAGACGGCTTTCATGACAGTACTGTGCAATGTAACACAATCCCTCGGGAGAAGCAGGGCTTAAGGGTTCTTGCGGGCATTACTCCCGCAACGACAAAACCCACCGTCCCTTCATCAGGGGCGGTGGGTTCATCTGGCGTCTACGCGCGGTGCTTAGGCAGCCTTCGGAGCGTTGACGTCCTCCGGAAGTGCAGCCTTAGCAGCCTCGCACAGTGCGGAGAAAGCCTCGAAGTCATTAACTGCAAGCTCGGCGAGGATCTTGCGGTCAACCTCGATCTCAGCCAGGCGCAGGCCGTGGATGAGGCGGTTGTAGGTGATGTCGTTCATACGAGCAGCAGCGTTGATGCGCTGGATCCACAGCTTGCGGAACTCAGACTTACGGGCGCGACGGTCGCGGTAAGCGTAAGTCATGGAGTGCAGCCACTGCTCCTTGGCCTTGCGGTAGAGGCGGGAGCGCTGGCCGCGGTAGCCCTTAGCGGACTTCAGAATCGCGCGACGCTTCTTCTTGGCGTTAACTGAGCGCTTTACTCGTGCCACAGTAATACTTCCTTATCTTGATTGTGGTGTGTGGAAATGGAGTGTTTCGGCGCTGACTATGCGCGGCCGAGAAGGCGCTTGACGCGCTTGGTGTCTGCCTTGGCAACGTCCTCGGTGCCCTTCAGGCGACGGGTGCGCTTGGAAGGCTTGCCCTCCAGGAGGTGGCGGCGGTTAGCCTGCTCGCGACGCAGCTTGCCGGAGCCGGTCACCTTGATGCGCTTGGCGGTGCCCTTGTGAGTCTTCTGCTTCATGAGAATTAAATCCTTAAATCCTAAGTGGAGCGTGGTCTACTTCTTGCCTTTGCGGACGGGCCCAAGAACCATGGTCATATTGCGACCATCCTGCTTGGGGCGTGACTCCACGACGCCAACCTCTGCGACGTCGTCGGCCAAACGCTCCAGCAGCCGGAAACCGAGCTCCGGACGCGACTGCTCGCGACCACGGAACATGATGGTTACCTTTACCTTGGAGCCCTTCTCCAGGAAGCGCACCACGTTGCCCTTTTTGGTCTCGTAATCGTGATCATCAATCTTCGGACGGAACTTCTGTTCCTTCACCACGGTTTGCTGCTGATTCTTACGGGACTCGCGGGCCTTCTGGGCCTGCTCGTACTTAAACTTGCCGTAATCCATGATCTTGGCTACGGGCGGCTTCGCGTTCGGGGCAACCTCGACCAAGTCAAGGTCTGCTTCGTATGCGAGCTTGCGAGCATCGTCCGTGCGGACAATGCCCACCTGTTCACCACCGGGGCCAACAAGACGGACCTCGGGTACTCGGATGCGCTCATTAATGCGAGCTTCAGCGCTGATTGTGGTTCTCCTCGATTGTGGGGCTAGTAGTGTGCCTACCGTGACCACAAACGAATAAATCCCGGTGCCGTAGGCATCCGGGAGTTTCTTCTCAAGCACGCGCCAATAAATGGCGCCTACTCTTAACCTTTATCCTGCGCCGGATAATTCATCCTGCGCGGCATCGGGTGGGAGAAACTCCGCTTGCGGCCCAAGTACCTCCTGGAGGAGGCGCTACGGGCGGTAGTGGGCACTACTTTATCACCGCGATCATCGCGAACCAAATCGGCGTGCCGAGGTGGTTGCCGATACCTCTCTCGCAGTGCTTGAGGACGTCCCTTTCACCGCAGATGGCGCACTGGGTTGCGCGCAGCCTACCTGTGGCGTTAGCGCCCCGGCTTCCAGCGCCTCAGAAACCACTCGGTCCACTCCGGCAGCTAGCGTGTCGAGGGCGGGTATCGCTTCTTCTGCGTATTCCCCTGGCATGGTCACCTCAATGGCCAGACCCACGGCGCCATTTTCCGCAGTCCCGCCGCCTGCAGTTTCTCGAACTCCAATTTGACGGTGGGTATATCCGTTATCAGTTTCAGATAATCCCCATCCGCCTTTGGCGCGGGTGTCCGGCAGCTTATCAAGCCCATTGTCTTGCCACTCCACGATGTCATCCATCGCTTCATACACCTGCTCAGCTTCTGGTATGCACGGCAAGTGCGCGCCGAACTTAGCTTGTTCTTCGAGCACCCACGTGGAATAGCCAAAGGGCTCGGCAAATTCGCCGGTTGTGTCATACTCCTTCAATAGGGCTTTCACTGCGCTGCCGGCATCCCCTTCAGTCCATTGGACGTGGGACCACAGTGCGTAGGCTGCGTCATTATCAGATTCTTTAATCGCGAGGTCCACGAGCTCGGGACTGGCTCCATCACGCAGAGCAGCGATGGCGATGGGAACCTTCACGGTCGACCATGCGGGTTCATCACCCTTGAGCCCTGCGTTGAACGTCTCCTCTTGATCCGCCACGGACACACCGGCACGGACGTCAAACTCGCTTTCTACGTCAGCGATGACCGCTCGCAGTTCCGATGACACATCGAAATTTTGTGCATCGTCTGTTCGAGACGCTTCAGCTGCTGGCTGATCTCGACTTTGTCCGGGTTCAGAGCAGCCAGTCGCCGTTGCGACCACAGCGAAGCCGAAGACTAACGCAGCCGCGTTCGCACGCTTCAGCCCCACCATTACACCATCTCCTTGAGGAACCCTCCCGTATAGGAGCCTTCTACTTGCGCCACGTCCTCCGGCGTGCCTTGGGCCACGACAGTGCCGCCACCGGAACCACCTTCTGGCCCCATATCTACGATCCAGTCGGCGGCCTTGATGACGTCTAAGTTGTGCTCAATGATGATGACCGAATTGCCCTTGTCCACCAGCCCCTGGATGACGAGCATAAGTTTGCGGATGTCCTCAAAGTGCAAACCGGTCGTCGGCTCATCCAAAATGTAGACCGTGCGCCCATTCGTGCGCTTCTGAAGCTCGGATGCCAGCTTCACGCGCTGCGCCTCACCACCAGAAAGCGTCGTGGCGGCCTGCCCTAAGCGGACATATCCCAGGCCTACCTCCACCAAGGTGTTGAGGTAGCGATGAATAGAGGTGATGGGTTCGAAGAACTCGGCTGCCTCCGAAATCGGCATATCGAGAACCTCGGCGATGTTCTTGCCCTTATAGAGGACCTCGAGGGTCTCGCGGTTATAACGAGCACCATCACAAACCTCGCACGGCACGTAAACATCGGGCAGGAAGTTCATCTCAATCTTGATGGTGCCGTCGCCTTGGCAGGCCTCACAGCGTCCGCCCTTAACGTTGAAGGAGAACCGGCCTGGCTTGTAGCCGCGGACTTTCGCCTCCTGGGTTTCCGCGAAAAGATTACGAATCTTGTCGAAGACCCCTGTGTAGGTTGCCGGATTCGAGCGCGGGGTGCGGCCGATGGGGCTCTGGTCCACCTGCACCAGCTTGTCTAGGTGCTCCACGCCTTCAACGCGCTTGGCGCGACCGGGCACCTGGCGTGCACGGTTGAGTTTATTCGCCAAGGTCTTGGCCAAGATCTGGTTGACCACCGTGGACTTTCCTGAGCCAGACACACCAGTGACGCAGACGAGGACGCCCAGTGGAATCTCGACGTCAATACCCTTGAGGTTATTCTCGCGCGCGCCGACCACCTTGAGCATGCGCTCGGGGTCAATCTCGCGGCGAGTATCCGGGACCGTGAGCTTCTTCTTACCTGACAGGTACTGCCCTGTCAGGGACTCCTCCACGGCTTCAATACCGGCGGGTTCGCCCTGGTAAACCACAGTTCCGCCGAATTCGCCGGCGCGCGGGCCAACGTCGACAAGCCAGTCTGCCTCCCGGATGGTGTCCTCATCGTGCTCCACCACGATGAGGGTGTTTCCGATATCGCGCAAGCGCTTCAACGTGGCGATAAGGCGTTGGTTATCGCGCTGGTGCAGACCGATGGAGGGCTCATCCAGGACATACAAGACTCCCGCCAGACCAGAACCAATCTGGGTGGCAAGGCGAATGCGCTGTGCTTCACCGCCGGACAACGTGGAGGCGCCACGGTCGAGGGTGAGGTAGTTCAGGCCGACGTCGAGAAGAAAGCGCAGGCGAGCCTGGATTTCTTTGAGCACGGCACCGGCGATGATCTCCTCGCGGTGGCCCAGCACGAGCGAGTCGAGGAACTCCGCTGCCTCCTCGATGGACAGCGCCGTCAAGCCAGCGATGGACTGCTCGCCATGCGCGGTGGAGGCCAAGCGCACCGCCAAGATTTCCGGCTTCAGCCGAGTACCGCCGCAAGCGTTACAATGTACGCGGCGGGTGTACTGAAGCAGACGGTCCTTTTGTGATTCGGAATCCGCCTGATCGAGTTTGCGCTCCAAGAAGCCGATGGCGCCCTCGAACGGTGCGGACCAGTTGCGTTGGCGGCCATAGCGGTTCTTATAGCGCACGCTGACTTCCACATCCGTGCCATAAATCAGCGCGTGGCGCTGCTCCTTGCTCAGCTCGGACACCGGG